>CAMHLH010000355.1 GCA_946185925.1 uncultured Treponema sp. | reverse complement strand
CATACGCCTTTCCTTTTCTGATAAATTGATTAGCGGATTTGTTCGGGCGATTAGATTTGATTGTCCAGATTGAAAATATTTTTTTATAGGAGTAAGTAAAATGGCACTTACAAAAGAGACAACAAAATCAATCGTTGCAAAATTCGGAGCTAACGAGGCTGACACAGGAAACACAAAGGTTCAGATAGCTCTTCTCACAGAGAGAATCAAGCAGCTCACAGTTCACATCAAGGCTTTCCCGAAGGATTCTGGCGCAAAGCGCGGACTCGGAAAGGTAATCGGAGCTCGCCGCGGTCTTCTCGCTTACTACAAGAAGAACGACCTTGAGGGATACCGCAAGCTCATCGAAGAGATCGGAATCCGTGACTACCTCAAATAAGGTGAATAAAAAGAGCAAAAAATGGCTATAAATCGAGTAACTTACAAAATCGGAAACGATGAATTGGTTCTCGAGACTGGCAAAATCGGAAAGCAGGCGAACGGGTGTGTCTATGCGCAGTTCGCCGGCGCTGCGATTGTCGCTACAGTCTGCGCTTCGTCAGAAGTGAAAGAAGGACTTGATTTCGTTCCTGTTACCGTTGAATACAACGAAAAATACTACGCTGCCGGAAAGATTCCTGGTGGCTTCATCAAACGCGAGGGCAGACCGAAGGACAAGGAAATTTTGGTTTCCCGCCTCATCGACCGCCCTATGCGCCCGCTTTTTGAGCCTGCTTTCGGACGCGAGATTCAGATTGTTCCGACTTGCGTCTCTTCCGATGGTATCAATCCACCTGACATTCTTGCGGTAATAGCCTCTTCGGCTGCCGTATCAATTTCTGACATTCCTTTCCATGGTCCAGTTGCCGCTGCCCGTGTCGCTTACTTGAACGGGGAGTATGTAATCAATCCTACTTTCAAGCAGCAGGATGCCGCCGACCTTGAGATTGTCGTCGCCGGAACGAAAGACGGCTTCACGATGGTCGAGGGCGGCGCGAACGAGGTTTCCGAGGAAATCATGCTCGGAGCTTTGGAGAAGGCCCAGGGCTTCATCACAGCGATGTGCGAGCTTCAGGAGCAGCTTGTCGCCAAGCTGCTTCAGGAGCAGCTTGTCGCCAAGTGCGGAAAGGAAAAGCTTCCTCTCGCTCCGTTGAACGTGGAGCTTTTGAACAAGGACGCCCTTATCGCCGAGGCGACTCCTCTTTTGGAGAAGGCCTGCTTCCAGGATGGAAAAATGAACAGGGGTAAGGCAATCGCTATTGCCAAGGCTCAGATCCTTGCCAACCATGCCGAGCAGTTCGAGGACGAGATTCAGAAGAAGCTTTTCGAGCAGTGCTACGACGACATCCAGTACAACCTTTTGAGGAAATCAATCCTCGACAAGGGTGTGCGCATCGATGGAAGAAAGTGCGACGAGATTCGCCCTATCACTTGCGAGGTCAACGTTCTGCCGCGCCCGCACGGTTCGGCTTTGTTCACCCGCGGCGAAACTCAGTCATTGGCCGTCACAACCCTTGGAACCGCGCTTGACGCCCAGGTCTTCGACGACATCGACGGAGAGAGGAGCGAGAACTTCATCCTCCACTACAATTTCCCTCCATATTCTGTCGGCGAGGTCGGCCGCTTGACGACTGGCCGCCGCGAAATCGGACACGGAAACCTGGCGCGCCGCTCGTTGGCGCCGATGATTCCTCCGATGTCTGAATTTCCATACACAATCCGCGTGGTCTCTGAAATCATGGAGTCCAATGGCTCTTCTTCGCAGGCTTCTACTTGCGGTGGATGTCTCTCGCTTCTCGCGGCAGGCGTTCCGATGAAGAAGATGGTCGCCGGAATCGCGATGGGACTCATCACCGAGCCTGAGGGAGACAATCCTTACGGCCGCTACCAGATTCTCTCCGACATCCTCGGCGAGGAAGACCACTTGGGAGACATGGATTTCAAGGTCGCCGGAACGAAAGACGGCATCACTGGATTCCAGATGGACATCAAAATCGCCGGTGTCACGACCGAAATCATGAAGAAGGCTTTGGCGCAGGCGAAGGCTGGAAGACTGCATATCCTTTCAATCATGGAGAAGTGCATCGACAAGCCGCAGCCGATTTCACCGTTCGCTCCGAAAATCTTGACGATGAAGATTTCACCGGACAAGATTGGCGCGTTGATTGGACCTGGCGGAAAGAACATCAAGGCTTTGAAAGAGAAGTATAGTGTCGAAATCAATGTCGAAGACGACGGAACTGTGCAGATTTACGGAAAGACTGGCCGCAACGCCGAAGAGGCGAAGATTGCCGTCAAGGGAATCTGCGAGGACCCGGAAGTCGGACACATCTACGAGGGAACTGTCAAGAGAATCATGGACTTCGGCGCCTTCGTCGAGATTCTTCCTGGAAAAGAAGGTCTCTGCCACATCTCCAAGCTCTCTAGGCAGAGGGTGGAGAAGGTCACTGACGTCTTGAAGGAAGGACAGGTGATTCCTGTGAAGCTCCTTGAAGTGGACAAGATGGGAAGGCTGAACCTTTCATACATCGACGCTTTG
>CAMHLH010000354.1 GCA_946185925.1 uncultured Treponema sp. | reverse complement strand
TCAACACAAGAGCCTTCATGGATTGCACTTCTCTTTCAGAAATTGAAATACCAGAGAACGTTGAAGAGAGCAGACACAGTTTCTATATGTTCTTTGTTGGCTCTTCTGTAAAGAAAGTGCGATGGCTAACGAATGCCGAAGCAGAAAATCGCTGTTTTGGAGGAGCTCCTTTCTTGGAAGAGGTTTACGTCAATGCGTCCACTATCAAGAAAGAGGCTTTCTACATCAACGATTCCCGTGACGCTAAAATCCAGAACTGCCCTGCCTTGAAAAAACTCATCATCGGAAAAGACGTTGAGAAAATCGAAGACGGCGCATTCTTTGGACTCGACAACCTCACAGAAATCGTCTTGGAAGAGGGAAACACAAAATACATCTTTGAGTCTGGCTCACTGTACGCAAAAGGCACAAAACGCCTTGTCAGAGCCGTTCCTGTGGGCGAAAAAGACGGGAAGAAACTCTATCAAATCGCCAAGAAAGTCAAAGCGATTGGAGAAGGCGCATTCCCTCGAAGCGTTGAAGAAGCCGAAGTTGAGTTCTTGGGTAAAATCGAGAAAGTGAACGACAAAGCCGTCGATGGATATTCAAAAGGTTCTTGGAAGAAAGAGAATCAGATTGAAAACGCAAAAGGCGGAGCAAAAATCGTTTACGACGCGATGAACTTCGTCAATGCAAAGGAAGCCAAAATCGAAGCCGTGAAGAAAGCGAGCGCGGACGCTCTTGTGTCGGTCGCTCTAAGCGATTGGCAATACGGCTTTGACGAAGCGAACGGCCATTCTCCTGCCCGCAAAGTCTACCGCGTGAAGCTGCCGTTTGACGCAGCATTCATCATCAATATGAAGACGAAGCCCACACAGAAAGACGCACAGACCGTGTTCGACACAATCAACTCTCTAAAGGAAATCACTGACGAAGCGGCGTTGTTCGAAAAAGTGCGGGAGCTTAGCGCAAAGAGCGACATTTCCGTAAAAGGCTCAAATCGTGAATTGAAGCTCATCGAGTTCAGCGGACTCAACAATTATGAAGACGCTGCAAATGTAAAATCTGCGCAAGGCTTGCCGCCGAATGGTTTTATCGAAAAGGACATCGCATCTTTCTTTGCGGGAAGCACTTTGGTGTGGCAAATGTCAATAATAGCCGACAGCTACTCGACAAAGGAAAAGCCCTATATGCCAAAAGTGGAAATTGCAATCAAAAAGAACAGCAAAATCGTTTCGATTGTGTGGAACCACTGGTCGATTTTTGAGAACGCAAAAGGCAACGAGCGGACGGAGCTTGCTTCGCTCATCTCGATTGTCAAAGACACAGAAACCGACAATCTTGAAAGCGCACTCAAAGAAAGCAAATTCCCAAAGTCGAACGGCGTCTTGGTTTTCTCTGAATAAGCGAGCGTGCCATGCTGGAGGCGTTTCCTGATGGAGACGCTTTTCAGCGTTCAGCGTTCACGAACAGCTCTCTTTCGTTTTCCGTCAGAATCTGGACAAGCACCTTGCAGTCAAGATATTGGATTCCGTATTCACCCGCGGCGATTCTGTCCGCGAGTTTGCTCTGATAGTAAATGTCCATCGCAGTTTGCAAATCAAGATTCTTGACTTCGGCGAGGTGCGAGATGATTTTTTCCTCAAGGCGTTCTTTGTATATTTTTTCCAAAATTTCTCCGTCCATAATCAGACCTCTTCAAACGAAGTGAATTTCAAAACCTGTTCGACAGCTTTTTGAGTTATGAACGCAATCTGGTCGTAGTTCGGATATGCCCTGATTTCTTTTATCGCGCGTTCCTTGTCCCAAAGTCCGTCATGATACATGTCAACCACTCGGAAAACCTTGTCGTTCGCAACCTTGCCGATTATCACGTCGTATTTTTCGTAATCCGTTCCGCCATCCCGGCAGTGGCAGACAAAATCAATCCATTCAGATAAATCTTCTCCGAAATTCTTGCATTTCAGCTCGCCAAAATTCTCGTCCATCTCGTAAAAATTCACGATGGCTTTCTCTTTTCCGAGAATGACGCTTTTTCGTTTAGCCCAATTTTCAGCTTGATTTTTATTCGTGGTAACGTAAAATCCCTTGCCAAAATCAAGGGGGCGGTAGGAGTGCAGAACATCGGGATTTTTTATGATTTCCGTGGAACCGTGATAAACCGTCATACGCTTACTCCTCTCGCCGCAAGGTATTCTTCAATGTCGCCCACGATATAGCTCGTGCTTTGCGTGTGCATGATGTCGTAATACGGAACGAGAAGCTTGTTTATGCAGTCGGAATCCTTGAGCTTCTTGTACGCGGCAGACGGAAAAACCGACCATTTCTCCGCGCAGGCATGGAGAATGTAGATGATGAATTCAAAAACTGGTTTGGGCATGGAAAAATTATAGCACATCGATTGAGCGTTTTTTGCGTTGCGCTAATCTTTCCATTCGGTTATCAAGCGGCAGAGTAGTTTTTTTATGTTTTCTGGCATTGCGTCTAGCTTTTGTATCACTGAAAAATATTTCTTGCACAAATTGAAGCCCTCTATCGCGCTAGACTCTGCATTTGGCGTAC
>CAMHLH010000353.1 GCA_946185925.1 uncultured Treponema sp. | reverse complement strand
GCTTCCTCCGCCCGGCCAGAGGGAAGCATGGAAGTTGTGAAGTTGTATTGGTGGGTTCACAACTCAAAAATCGGACAGTATTCTGCCGCGAAGGTTCACAGAAGCGTAAAAATTTCCAAAAAACCAGGTGTTTCTGAAGCGAAATCCGCTGACGACTATGACATAGCGACGGAGGACTTGGACGGTCTTTCACCAGAAGTTTTGACATTCTGAGTTTAAGATGATGGTATACACTGAAGCGGACTATCTGCATCTGAATGGACTCCAGCACTTGCGGTTTTGTCCGCGTCAATGTGCCTTGATTTATGTCGAATCTCAGTGGCAGGAAAACTTCTTCACCGCCGAAGGCCATGTTCTGCACGAGAAAGTGCACAGTGGCATCGGCGAATCCAGGCGGGTAGTGCGGATTGAGAGGGACTTGAAGATTGCCTCCAGCGTTCTCGGAATCACGGGATGCACCGATGCTGTGGAATTCTACAAGGACGGAAAAATCGTCCCTGTTGAGTACAAGCACGGCGAGCCTAAGGAAGATTCCTGCGACGAAGTTCAACTTTGTGCCCAGGTTCTCTGCCTTGAGGAAATGCTCAAATGCAGAATCGACGAGGGCGCGCTCTTCTATTTCAAGAAGCGGAAGAGAATTTCAGTCCCGATTACGGATGAGCTTCGCGAGGAGACTGTTTCTCTTGCGAAAAAATTCCACGAGCTTGTCGAGTCTGGCGTTACGCCGGAGGCTGTATATACGAAGAAATGCGGAAGCTGTTCTTTGACAGAATGCTGCTTTCCCGAATCTGCCGGCAAGGGCAAATCCGTATCGGGGTACATGAAGCGGCAGCTAGGGAAGGAAATCGGCTCTGCCGATTTTTGAGGAGGCGCAATGCAGCGATTTTTGAACACATTGTACATAACGACTCAGAAGACGTATCTTCATAAGAAAGGCGAAGCCGTCGAGGTGATTGTGGACGACGAGGTGAAGGCTTCGATTCCCATGATAAATCTCGACAGCATCGTGTGCTTCGGGAATATTTATGTCAGTCCGTTCCTGCTTGGTTCTGCTCCTGAACACAACATAACGATAAGTTTTTTGGACGAGCAGGGAAAATTCCTCGCCCGCGTGCAGGGGCCTGTGGCCGGCAATGTGCTACTAAGGAAAGCACAGTATCGTGTTTCGGATGACGAATCTAAATCGGCTTTTGTCGCCAGATTCTTCATCATTGGAAAAATTTCGAATCAATGCACGGTTTTGAAGCGTGCTGTCCGCGACCACAAGGACAAAATCGATTTGGAGCGGGTTCAGAATGCAATCGATGTTCTGACAGGAAACATTCGGAAGGTTGAGAACGAGACCGATTTGGAGAGAATCCGTGGAATCGAGGGGGACTCCGCGGAAACGTATTTTTCCGTGTTCGACGAGTTGATTACGGCGCAGAAGGACGGCTTCAAATTCGAGGGGCGGAACAGAAGGCCTCCTCTCGACAATGTGAATGCTATGCTTTCGTATGTGTACACTCTTCTTTACCACGACATGGTAAGCGCGTGCGAAGTCGTCGGGTTGGATCCCGCCGTCGGTTTCCTTCACAGGGACCGTCCTGGACGGCTGAGCCTCGCGCTTTACTTGATGGAAGAATTCAGGGCTTCTTTTGCGGACAGGCTCGTTCTCTCGCTGATTAACCGCGGGGAGATTACGGCGAAGCAGTTCGAAAAAAGCGCAAGCGGAGCCGTTTTGATGGATGATTCTGCAAGAAAGACTCTCATAGGGGCTTATCAGGAGAAAAAGAAGACAGTCCTGACCCATCCGTATGTTGATAAGAAAATGTATTTGGCGATTTTGTTCCAAACACAGGCTCGGCTGTTGGCGCGGTTTCTTCGAGGCGACATAGACGGATATCCGGTGTTCATCTGGAAATAGGAGGCGTTTTATGATGATGCTTGTGAGCTACGATGTCGCCCGCGACGAAAAAGGTGAGAAGCGGCTTCGACATGTTGCTAAAATCCTTGAAAACTACGGGCAGCGCGTGCAGTATTCTGTTTTTGAGTGCCTTGTTGAGCCTTCTCAGTGGGTCGAGTTGAAGTCGAAACTGCTGAACGAGATTAACCCTGATTACGACAGTCTCCGCTTCTACTCGCTCGGAGCGAACTGGCAACGTAAAGTGGAGCATGTCGGTCAGAAGAAGTCTATGAATCTTCAAGACGATGTCCTGATTCTCTGAATTTTTGCTCGTCTGAAAATGTTGCTGTCTCTTTTTCAAAGAGACATGAATTGAAACTTGCGAACCCGTAGGTTTTGCGAACCCGTAGGTTCTTGCGAACCTACAGTGAACATGTTTTGGGATGTCTTGTTTCTGCGGTTTTTCCTTTGTTTTTTTGTTAAAAAACACAGGTTCGCAAAATACGTGTTCTTTTCCCTTTTCCATCAATGCTGTAAACTATATGCCGTCGCACCCTCACGGGTGCGTGAATTGAAACGTGGGGGCCGGTTGTTGTAGGCGGACATCTGAAGTCGCACCCTCACGGGTGCGTGAATTGAAACATGATCCTACAGATG
>CAMHLH010000352.1 GCA_946185925.1 uncultured Treponema sp. | reverse complement strand
CTGCGGCACTTTCAGAGCATGTGATTTCGCCGGCGAAGAAAATCGATTGTCCGGGAAAAGTCGTCTACGGAGACAGGGTTTTCAGGTGCCACAACAGAGGCGGCCACGGATGGCTCGACATGAGGAAGGGGCTTGCCGAATCCTGCGACATCTACTACTGGGTTGTCGGAAGGGATTATCTTGGCGTAGACAGAATCGCCCAATACGCAAAGGAATTTGGATTCGGCCAGAGTCTTGAAATAGACTTGCCGGCCCAATCCAAGGGATTTGTTCCGACCGCCCAATGGAAGGAAAGGAAATACCATGTAAAATGGCTCGGCGGCGACACCATGAACATGTCGATTGGACAGGGCTACACCACGGTGACCCCACTCCACATAGCGAACATGATGGCGATGGTCGCTAACTCTGGAAAAATCTACAGGCCGCACCTTTTGAAGGAAGTCAGGGATCCTGTGACAGACAAAGTGATAGAGAGCATCGAGCCGACGGTCCTTCACGAGTCGAACATCGAGCCTTCAATCTGGAGGGCGGTGCAGGCGGATTTGCGCTACGTAATAACAGATGGAACTCCGCAGTGGCCAATGGCCAACAAGGTAGTCGCCATCGCAGGAAAGACAGGAACGGCGGAGGTTGGTTCCGTCGACCACTGGCACTCGTGGATGGCGACATACGGCCCGTACAACGGCTCTCCAGACGAGCAGGTGGCCGTGGTCGTCCTCGTGGAAGCCGTGAACCAGTGGGACTGGTGGTCTCCGTACGCCACAAACATAATCTACCAGGGAATCTTCGCGAACCAGACTTACGAGGAAGCGGTGCAGTCACTTCCAAACGTGCGCTCGTACCTCTACGAACTTGAAAGAAAAACAAGGCAAAGTTATAGACAGGAATAGGAGGAACCGAACATGAAATTGAAAGTCGTCCAGCGTTTTGACTTCATACTGCTTTTTGCCGTCCTTGCCCTCATAACGCTCGGGGTTTTGTTCATATATTCCGCGGGTGTCGATTCTGACGGAGCCTCGTCTTCCACACAGTACATAAAACAGATGATATGGGCAGGAACGGGCTTTGTCTTCATGGCGGTCTTGGCCATTATCGACTACAGGAGCTTCGAGAAGTATGCTTCATACCTTTTCCTCGTCCTTATTGGACTCCTTGTCCTTGTCCGCTTCTCAAAAGCCGTGAACGGCGCCCACAGCTGGATTGGGCTTGGCAGCATAAAAATCCAGCCTTCGGAATTCTGCAAGCTCTTCTTCATTCTTTTCCTGGCGAAGTATCTGAACAAATCTAAGAACTCGAACCAGTTGAAAAGGCTTGTCATGTCGATTCTGATTTTCATGGTCCCTTTCGGCTTGATAATGATTCAGCCGGACATGGGAACTGCCAGCGTCTTTTTCGTCATTCTTTTCTTCATGCTGCTCTTCTCTGGCATTCCGCTTAGGTACATAATGCTCTTCTTTGTATGGGCGGCATTGACGGTCTACCTTCTAGTCTTTCCCGAATGGTTCAAGCGGATTGCTCACACGACAAATCCACTGGTGAGCGTACTGACGAACGTGAAGCTCAGGATGATTTTCACATTGGCGTTCGGTGCCGTATGCGCTACGGGACTCGTGGGAAATTTCATCTACAAGGAAAGCAGGTATTTTTACTGGATAGCATATTGCTCAGGCTTGGTTTTCGCGGCCTTGATTTTTTCGTATATAGGCGGGCTTGTCCTCAACATAGGCGGAGAGGCGAAAAGCGACTACTGGCTCAAGAGACTCGTCATTTTCATGGATCCGGAAATCGACCCAAGGGGAAGCGGCTGGCAGACCCTCAAATCCCTGACGACAGTCGGAAGCGGCGGGCTTTTCGGCAAGGGATTCCTCGGAGGAAGACTCATCCACTCTGGCTACCTTCCAGAAGCGAACACGGACTTCATATTTGGAAGTTTGGCGGAGGAATTCGGATTCGTGGGAGCCGTTTTGGTATTCGCGCTCTACCTCGTCATTTTCATAAGGAATCTTTCGATAATCAAAAACTGCACGATTCCGTTCGGAATATACATAGCATCGGGAATATTCGGCATCTTCTTCTGGCATTTCGTGGAGAACGTCGGAATGGTCATAAGCTGCATGCCAATCACGGGTATCCCCCTCATGTTCATGTCTTACGGCGGCTCGTCCCTGTGGACGGCCATGGCGGCAATCGGACTTTTGATGAGCATAAGATACATAAAATACGATTTCGCTTGAAAAAAGGTATCAAATGAAAACAGTCAATCCTCTTGAAATTTTCGGTTCTGAACTTTGTTCGGTTCAGAACCCTTCGTCGTATATAGGCGGCGAATTCGGCTCAATCGTCAAAAAGCACACGGACGGCGACGATTTGTTCAATTTCGGCATCGCCTTCCCGGATGTCTACGACATCGGAATGTCCAACCAGGCCATAAAAATCATCTACAACGGACTGAACAGAATCAGCACTGTCAGGTGCGAGCGCATTTTCGCCGTGGAGAAGGACTTCGAGGAACTCCTGAAAAAGCATGACACGCCACAGTACACGCTTGAG
>CAMHLH010000351.1 GCA_946185925.1 uncultured Treponema sp. | reverse complement strand
CTGACCTCGTTGCCTGCCACAACCAGTCTTACATCATCAAGGGCTACAAGATGGTGCAGGACGTGAAGAAGGGAGGAACCTTCCTCATCAACTGCCAGTGGACGGACGAGGAATTGGACAAGCACCTTCCTGCCGAGTCTAAGAAATACATCGCCGACAACAACATCAAGGTCTACACTGTAGACGCTGTCGACATCGCGACAAAAATCGGTCTTGGAAAGAGGACTTCAACAGTTCTCCAGTCAGCGTTCTTCAAGCTCGCTGGCGTTCTCCCAGCCGAAGAGGCCATCAAGTACATGAAGGAAAAGGTCGTCGCCAAGTTCTCAAAGAAGGGACAGGAAGTCGTCGACATGAACTGCCAGGCCATCGACCAGGGTGCGGGCGCTCTCCACGAGGTGAAGATTCCTGAGTCTTGGAAGAACCCGGCTCCAGATGCAGCGAAACCGGCTCTCACAGGCGAGAAGAAGACTGTCAACATGGTCGAGAAGCTCATGAACCCAATCGCGCTCATGGATGGAGACAACCTCCCAGTTTCTGCATTCAAGGACATCGCGGACGGACAGTTCGAGCTCGGTGCTTCCGCTTACGAGAAGCGCGGAACAGCGGTCATGATTCCTTCTTGGAACGCCGACACTTGTGTTCAGTGCAACACTTGTGCTTTCGTCTGCTCTCACGCGACACTCCGCCCGTACCTCTTGAACGCCGACGAGGCTGCAAAGGTCGAGGGACTCGGAGCGAAGACACTCGCTGTCAAGAATCCGAAACTTTCTCAGTACAAATACACATTGTCTGTTTCTCCGCTCGACTGTATGGGCTGTGGAGAATGTACGACAGTTTGTCCTACAAAGTCGCTCACGATGGTTCCTCAGGAGACATTGGTCCAGAACCAGCCACAGTGGAACTACCTTGTCGCGAACGTTTCGAAGAAGCCGGAAGTCGACTCTATGCCGCTCTCTCCGATGACTTCTCAGTACAGCCAGCCGCTTCTTGAGTTCTCAGGCTCATGCGCAGGTTGTGCAGAGACGTCTTACGCCCGCTTGATTACTCAGCTCTTCGGCGAGCACATGTACATCTCGAACGCCACGGGCTGTTCTTCAATCTGGGGCGGCCCTGCAGCTACAGCTCCTTACACAATCAACAAGGATTCGAAGAAGGGACCGGCTTGGGCTAACTCACTCTTCGAGGACAACGCGGAGCACGGCTTGGGTATGTACTCCGGCCAGAAGTACATCCGCGACAACTTGATTGCGAAGCTCGGCGAAATGAACGCGTCAGGCTCTCTCAAAGAGGCAATCGACAAGTTCATGGAGACAAAGGACAACACGAACGCCAACGCTCCTGCAGCGGAAGCCCTCGTCAAGGAACTTGAGAAGGACGGAAGCGCGGTTGCCAAGGAAATCCTCGAACAGAAGGACTACCTTTCAAAGAAATCTGTATGGATTTTCGGTGGCGACGGTTGGGCTTACGACATCGGATTCGGCGGTTTGGACCACGTCTTGGCTTCTGGCGAGAACGTCAACGTCATGGTATTCGATACAGAGATGTACTCAAATACAGGTGGACAGGCGTCTAAGGCTTCCAACATCGGTGAAGTCTGCCAGTTCGCGGCTGCCGGTAAAGAGATGGGCAAGAAGTCGCTCTCTGAAATCGCCATGAGCTACGGATATGTCTACGTTGGACAGATCGCCCTCGGCGCGAACCCTGCCCAGGCTCTCAAAGTCATTCAGGAAGCGGAAGCCTACAACGGTCCGTCTCTCATCATCGGATACGCTCCATGTGAATTGCACGGAGTCAAGGGCGGCATGAACCACTGCCAGGACGAGATGAAGGCTGCCGTGAAGGCCGGTTACTGGAACCTCTTCAGCTTCAACCCGGCTCTCAAGGCGGAAGGCAAGAATCCGTTCACTCTCACTTCAAAAGAGGGCGACGGAAGCTACCAGGCGTTCCTCAACAACGAGACACGCTACTCAGCCCTCACCCGCAAGTTCCCAGAGAGAGCGAAAGTCCTCTTCGACAAGAACGAGCAGGCTGCTAAAGACAGGTTCGTGCACTTGCAGAAGCTTGTTGAATTGTACAAATAAGCCTGCGAGTTTTTGGAAGTTTGCTTCCAAAAACTCGGCCACTTTCGCGAAAGCGAAAGTGCGTACACTTGCAGAAGTTGGTGGAATTGTACAAATAAGTCACTTCGACTTCGCTCAGTGACCGAGTGTGGTGGTTGAGCGGAGTCGAAACCATTGGAAATGACGAACGCCATTCTTTCGACGAGAGATTGTTGAAAGAACGGCGTTTTTTTGTTGATGAATCCCCATGTAAAAATTCTGTTCGCCTTGATTTTTAAAAGAAAACCGCTATGCTATACTTAGATTTATGCGAGGAGGTACATTATGGCAACATCAAGCTTGAAAAAATCATTCGTTATCAGTTCTAAGCCGGAAGCAAGCAAACTTGTAAAGATGTTTACGGATTCTCTTTCAAATCCTATCATTACAAAGCCTGTGAATGTCAGCAATGCTTCCCCGGAACTTTTGAAAGAGATTATCAATGGTGGCAGAAAATAATC
>CAMHLH010000350.1 GCA_946185925.1 uncultured Treponema sp. | reverse complement strand
TTGTTGTAGGCGAGCGCGAAAGGTCCGAAATCCTTCGGAAGAGCCCAGATGGCGTTGCCCTTTCCAAGCTCCTTGCCGTCGTACCTGTAAGTGTCGACCGCGCTCTCGTAGAGGTCGTCGAAGTTCGCGCCGGCGACTCCCCTCACATACGGAGAGAGGTCGAGGACCTTCTTGTTGTCCACGTACTGGCGAACGCCACCAGGTCCAAGGTAGAAGACGTCAGGCAAATTGTTAGCAGCAAGTTGTGCCTGAATCTTCGCGTCGTACTCGTTCTGAGTGGACGAAATGAACTTAACCTTCGTGCCTTTGTGGGTCTGCTCGAAGCGGGCGATTACTTTGTCGAGAATCGCCTTCTCTTGCGGTTGCGCATAGATCATGAGCGTAAGCTCTTCTGTGAAAGCTGCCGAAGCGCACATAATCGCACCGGCCAATGCCATAAGGATTTTTTTCATGATTCCCCCTTTTTTATGTTTAATTTTTTATAATAAAATTGTAAGTCCTAAAATTCTACCTGTCAAGAAAAATTGATACAAATCAATCAAAATCGATACATATCTACTTGTCCCTGCGGTTGCCCCAGAAATACTCGCCCGTCTTCTCTCCGTCAATCGAAGTGAAAGTAACAGTCTGGCGGGTCTTGCCCTTCTTTTTCGCCCAGTCGACAGCCTTGAGCGCATAGCCATTGAACGTTCCGACCCCGTCAAGGGAAACAGAGAAGCTGTATCCGTCGGAAGCGAGAGACCAAGTTCCAGTGTACGCTCCAGAGACTTTTCCGTCGGCGGAGAGAGAGACCAGCTTGGACTCGGTCGGGATTCCGTCGGCGGCGACAACGGTCACAGGATCGCCCTGACCGAACGGCTTGTAGTCCTTGGCATCTGAACCGCGGACGGTGAGAATCGTGTCGTAGCTGCCTGCGATGTCGGCGACAGTCAATGGAGCGAGTTTTTCGGTGAACTTCTTGTCCTCGTAGTACTCGTTCTGGTTCAGGACAGGCCAGCCGTCAGCGGTGAAGAAAAGCTGATGCACCTGAAGGAAGAAGTAGTAGCCCGGAAGGAAGTTAGTGCGCGCGTGGCAGGCGAAAAGGATTTTTCCGTCGTTCGAGCGGAGGATGCTCTGCCCTCCCTGGCAACGGAAGCTGAACTCTTTCTCAAGCGCGTGCCCTCCGATTATCTTGCTTCCGATTTCGTGGTAGACGCTCGCCGACATCGCGTCAAGATACATGCTGCGGCCGCCCGCGTCGAGATAAGGCCCCTCCACGCTCTTTGAGCGGCCGACACCGACACGGTAGTCCCAGTCTAGGCTTCCCATGGAGACAAAGCAGTAGTAGTAGCCGTTCTCGCTGTTGTAGATGACCTGAGCTCCCTCATAGGCCGCTCCGTAGCCACCTGCGATGGCCTTGCCGAACGCTCCCTGCACAGTGTCGGCCGGTGCGTCGATTTCGCTTCCGTCGGCCGGGTTCACAGGCTTCAAGGAAACGCTGTCCACATACATCAAGGCGATTCCGCCCTTCCATGAGCCGTAGGTGAGTCCGTAGCACTTTCTTCCTTTTATTGTGTACTCCACGTTCTTTCCTGTCGCGACGTCCGTCACGAATTCAGGGTCGATTCCACCGAAGCCGTAAGCCCAGCCGCCGGCCGTGTCGGCTTCTTCGCCCGTGTGGGTGTCGTAGTTGGCGAGGTTGTGGCAGTACTGCTCGGAAATGCTCTTGTCGTCGCTCTCCCAAGTCCTGTCGTACCATGTGTAGCGGACGATGTTCGACTGCTTGTATGAGACACCGAGCTTTGAAAGAACTTCGGCGACCTTCGGGTCCTTGGCGGCGGCCTGGGCGGCTGGCCAGAAGGGTCCCGTGGGGCTTGAGGAAATCGTGAGGGCGATTGCGGCGTCAGGATTTCCAGGAGCGCGGCTGTCGGTTATGATTCCGTGGATGAGATAGTAGAGTCCGTTCTGCTTGATTACAGTCGGTGCCCAAGTTGAAGCCTGCGCCGCAGTGAAATTGACCCAGCGAAGCCAGTCCTTGTCCCATTTTCGCTGGATGGCCGACTTCGAGAGGCTCTCCCAATGGACCAAATCCTTCGACGTGCGGATTTGCAATCCCTTCTGTCCGGCACCTCCAATCGCGGCGTCAGTCGAGTAGACATAGTAGGTTCCGTCGTCGTCCTGGAAAATCTTGGGGTCGTGGCAGTTCAAAGGCCCCCACACATTCTGCGCGCCGTTGAAGGCGTCGGCGTTCGCGTATTTAGTGAGGACGGTCTTGTCCACGTCGCTCTTTGCGGCCGAGGCTGCGGAAAGGATGGAGCACGCAAAAACTGCGGTCAGTCCGGCTCGAATGGCTTTGTTCATATTTCCTCCTAGAAAAATGGATATGTTTTTACTTTTATTGATATATAAGTATACCACAGCTTCAAGACAACGAAAGAAAAAAAATTGATAAATATCGGAAATTCTAAGAATAAATGAACAAACATGTGCTACACTTTCATCATCCAAAACATTGTCTTTAAAAGGAGCCTATATAAAATATGAAAAAGCTGATTTTATTTTGTATGCTCATGATGGTTGGTATGGGTGTTC
>CAMHLH010000349.1 GCA_946185925.1 uncultured Treponema sp. | reverse complement strand
CGACAGCCCTTCCGACAAAGCTCCTGGACATAAACGGCGAACTCATAACCGAATTGGCCAGCGAGGAGAAAAGGGAAATCATCAGCATACGCAGAATGCCTAGGCAAGTCGTGGACGCGCTCCTCGCAAGAGAGGACAAGATGTTCTACAAGCACAAGGGCTACAACATACTGGCGACAGCGCGCGCCTTCGCGGGACGGCTCATAGGTAAGAACTACGGAGGCGGCTCGACACTCACGCAGCAGATTGCAGGAACGCTCTACTGCGACCGCTCGGACATGTCGTACAGGAGGAAGCTCAAGGAGCTTTGGTGGGCGGTGCAGATGGAGAGGCGCTACTCGAAGGACGAAATCCTCGAACTGTACCTCAACAAAATCTACTTCGGAGCCGGGACCTACGGAGTCAGCGCGGCGAGCAAATACTACTTCAAGCACGACGCGACGGAAATCACAGCCGCGGAAGCCGCAATCCTCATGATTCAACTTTCGAACCCAGCCTTGATGAATCCGTTCGAATACCCGAATAGGGCCATGGACAGGCAGAAGGACGTACTGAACAAGATGGTCGAGCAGAAATTCATAACCAGAGAAGACGCGGACGCTTCATTCGACGAATACTGGGCGAACTTCGACTACTCAAGAACCAGCGCGCCCGCGGCGTTCACGCACGACAACAAGGCCCCATGGTTCTCCGAATACGCGAGGAGGGAGCTGAAGAACCTCATCTACGGAACGGACGACATCAACACATCCGGCTTCACTGTGAACACCACGCTCAACCTGAAGAACCAGCAGGCCGCTCAGGCAGTCATGGACAAGTACATAGAAAAGGCCAACAGAAGCTACCAGAGGTCGTCCGGAAGCAGGAAGAACGCGGCGTTCAAGACATACACGCCGATATCCGAGATGCTCATACTCCTCTACGGGCTCAGGGGCATCAAGGTCTCCGAGCAGAGGCAGGAGACGATTGCCATGTCCACGTTCACGAACTCCGTTAACCCTGTCATCGACGTAATGTCCCTCATGTTCGGAATCGACTCCCTCAAGACATCGATAGTCAACAAGGGCAACGCAATGGCAAAGTCCAACGTGGGAAAGAGCGTGATAGAGGGAACCATGGTGGCCCTCGAAAACGAGACCGGCTACATAACAGCCCTCGTCGGAGGAAGCAAATTCGACAGCGAGAACCAGTTCATAAGAGCGGTGCAGGCCAGGGTTCAGCCTGGTTCGTCGTTCAAGCCACTCTACTACAGCGCGGCAATAGACTCGCGGCAGTTCACGCCGAGCACCATAATCTCGGACACGCCGGTCGTCTTCTACACGGCCGACGGCAAGCCATACATTCCGCTGAATTTCAGGGGCGAATGGAAAGGCGACGTGGAACTGTGGTACGCCCTCGCCCACTCCATGAACGTTCCGTCAATAAAAGTCCTCGACGGCATCGGATTCGACGCCGCGATAGACAGGGCCGTGGCCCTGCTCGGAATCTCCGAGGAGGAACTGCCAAACAGGGCGTTCGTCCCCGGCTATCCACTTGGACTCGGAGTCTGCTCGGTGCGCCCAATCGAAATGGCCAGAGCATACGCCATCTTCGGAAACGAGGGAAAGGAAGTCACGCCCATAGCGGTCAGAAACGTGGAGGACAGGAACGGAAACATATTCCTGAACCCGGAGCACGACCTGAGAGTCGCCCAGCAGGCAAAGGGCGCAAAAACACAAATCATATCGCAGCAGACAGCATTCGTAATGACGAAGCTTCTTGAAAACACAATCCGCTCAGGAACCCTGGCGGCTCCGACAAACAGCGGCACGGTACTTCGGTACAAGACGAAAGACGGAAGCAGATACACGATTCCGTCGGCAGGAAAGACAGGCACCACGCAAAACTGGGCGGACGCATGGACGCTCGCCTACACGCCTTACTACACGGCAGCCTTCTGGTTCGGATTCGACAAGCCGGGCCAGTCCCTCGGCCTTGAGCTGACAGGTTCCACCCTCGCAGGACCCGCATGGGCGGAATTCATGGAGAAGGCGCACGAGGGGTTGCCATACAAGGACTTCAAGAGGCCTGCTTCAGGAGTCGTCGGAGTGCAGGTCTGCAAGGAAAGCGGAATGCTCCCGACGGAAGACTGCGGAAAAGACGTCATAACGCTCTATTTCTTGTCGGGTACAGAACCTACGGAATACTGCGAGAAGCACTCCCCGAACGCAGTCGGGCAAGTCCTGGCAGTGCAGCGGCTTGAAAAGGAGCTTCTCGGAGCAGGATTCGGAAGCGAATTGTTGATTTTCGATGACTCGCCGCTTACAGTGAACCTTGAAGACGAGGAAAGCGAAGAGACATTCGTGAACTTCAACGAGGACTTCACAAACGACGGCCCCCAGAACCTGCAGGATGGATTCGACTTCGAAGGATTCGGAACCGACATACCGGACGAAGGAAACGGCGAGCAAAGCGAAACCGAATCCGAGGATTCGATAGACTTCAACTACCTGATGGACTAGACAATCCAACAAAAAACTCCGATGGTCAATCAAACGCCATGCCAGCCCAACTTTCAGCACTAATTCTTCAATAG
>CAMHLH010000348.1 GCA_946185925.1 uncultured Treponema sp. | reverse complement strand
TAACGATTATCTGGAAACGCTCACAGGATTCAAAGCCGTAAATGTCATTCGCAGAAGCGAAAACATGGGCGCAATAGAAAACATAAAGTCGCTCCTTGCCACTGTATGCGAGAACTACGACCGCTTCATATTCAGCGAAGACGACAACATCTTCGCGCCCGCGTTCCTTGAATATGTGAACAAGGGATTGGATTATTTTGAGGGCGACAAGAACTGCGAGTCGATTTCGGGCTTCTCTTATCCGGTTCAAATGCCTGAAAGCGGAACGACGGTCATAAAAATGCAGCGGTATTTCAGCGACTGGGGATTCGGCACCTGGCGTGACAGATATTTTGAAGCGCGCGACACGCTCACCAACGATTTCTTCAAAAAAGTGTACAAGTCTCCGTCACTCGCAAAAAAACTCAGAAGAGCGAGCAAAAAGAACTACACAAGGGCATGGGCTTTCATGACAGACCCGAACGTGCGCCCCTACGACTACACAAATTCCTGCGGGCAAATTCTGCTCGACCGATATTCCATAATGCCGAAAAAGACGCTCGTGAAGAACACCGGCTGGGACAATTCAGGCGTGCACTGCGACGAAGCTTCCCCTATAGCGAAATTGTTCATGGAGCAGGAGCTGGACATGAGGGAGCACTTTGAAAATTTTGTTTTCGATGATGCAGAAAGCGAGAAAGTGAACGCAATCGTTGACAAAAGCATGATAGGCTCTTACGACCGAATCCCGTATCTGAAGACGAGGGTGAAGGAAATACTGTACAGATACAAATAAAAGGACATGGTGTCCGTGATTGTAATAGTAGCCAGGCAGGCTCCAATTTTCGACAAAGTGTGATAGACTTCACTCATGGCCACACTCACCTACACTCTCATAAACAAGGAAACTCCTCTCTGCGACTTTGTCATCGAAGGCGAAGGCGAACTTGAACTTTGCAAAATCGTCAAGGAATACAAGAGACTGCCCTTCTGGTGCGAGCCGCTTTCAACATGGGTCGCGAACCGAAGTTCAGCGAAACACAGAAGCCATGTGAACAAAATCCTTGAAATGTGCGGAGGAAAGACAAAAAGCGGCTTCATCGCCCTCACCCACTGCCTTTCCCTCACCGACACACTCTGGGTCAAAAGCGACCGCGAAAATGTCAGCTGGCGGGGAGTGAACCTATACGAAAACAAGTTTGACGAAGTGATTTCCAAGTTGAGTTTCGATGGCAACGGACTTTTCGGAATCCAGATGTCCACAACCTCCCCAGAGCTCACCACGGACGGAGCCTACGACAAATGCTGGCTCAACGAAAAGGACGGAATCCACCTCGTCAAGACGGGAAGCGAAGGAGCGAGAAACACAGGTCTGGAGCCTTACGGGGAAGTTCTTGCAAGCCAGGTATTTGAGAGAATCTGCAATTCAGTGCCATACACACTCAGGAGATTTGACGGTCGCGTAGTTTCCGACTGCAAACTGTTCACAAATCAGGACTTCGGCTACAAACCAATCAGTGTATTTTTGAAAAGCGGCATAAAATACGGATTGCCAGAGACGCTTGAAATCTACCGCGAATTCAACTGCGAGGATGCGTTCCGCCGAATGGTCGTCGCCGACTGCATAACGCTCAATTCAGACCGCCACTTCGGGAACTTCGGTTTTCTCGTGAACAACGATACTTTCGAGCGCACGGCCTTGAATCCCTGCTTCGACTTCAACATGGCGTTCGTTCCGTTCGCCGAGGAAGGCTTCGACTTCGGCAAAGATTCAAACGGAAAAGAGATTGACTTCGCCGAATACCTTTCAAGGCGGCCGCCCGTGATTGGAAGCGACTATGTAGCCCCCGCCCGCGCGATTCTCACCCCGGAAATCAAAAAATGCGTGGAGGAAATCCGGGAGACTCCGCTTACAGTGCAGTGCGACGAGCGGTTCACAGAAAAGCGGCTTTCGCAGATGAACATGATAAAGAACGCGCAGTGCGAGCAGATTCTGGGTTTCGACGCAGAATGGAAATTCTAGCCGTCACTTTTTGTAGTACCCCTTGTACCAGGCCGCGAATTTCGCCAAGCCCTCGGCAAGCGGCGTCGCGGGCTTGAAGCCGAAATCCCGCTGCAAATCGGCGACATCGGCGAAGGTCTGGTAGACATCCCCCGGCTGCATTGGCAAAAGCTCCTTCTTTGCGCTTTCCGTGATGATTCCTTCTTTGAGCAGGCATTTTTCCAAAGTCTCCACGAAAAACATGAGGCTTTCGGGACTGTTGTTGCCGATGTTGTAGACCTTGTAGGGCGCGCCGTCCTCGGTTTCGTCCGGGGATTTTCCCATAACATTGACGATTCCCGTGACGATGTCGTCGATGTAGGTGAAGTCGCGCTTCATGTCGCCCATGTTGTAAATCTGTATGCTCTCCCCCTTCACCAGTTTGTTCGTGAATTTGAAGTAGGCCATGTCCGGCCTGCCCATCGGGCCATAGACCGTGAAGAAACGGAGACCCGTGCATGGAATCTTGTAGAGTTTTGCGTAGGCGTGGGCGAAAAGCTCGTTCGATTTTTTAGTCGCGGCATAGAGGGAGACAGGATTGTCAACCTTGTCGTCAGTGGAAT
>CAMHLH010000347.1 GCA_946185925.1 uncultured Treponema sp. | reverse complement strand
TACTGATTTTCGATCTGGACGATTTCAAAAAAGTGAACGACAATTACGGACACGCGACCGGAGACGCGATTCTGCGGTTGGCGGCCGACACCATATCCAAGGGCATAAAACAAAAGGACGTAGCATTCCGTTGGGGTGGCGAGGAATTTCTAGTTCTGATGAAGGCAGAGCGTGAAATAGTAATAAAAGCCGCCGAAAGAATAAGGGCCGACATTGAAAAACAGCACGTCAACTTCAACAACAAGCGGATAATGATAACGGCAACAATCGGAATATCAAGTTACAAAAAAGACTCGACGCCAGAAAGCATGTTCCTGGAAGCCGATTCCAACCTTTACAAGGGCAAGAGCAACGGCAAAAACCAAGTGTCTTACTGACGGCGAGCCTTTCGACCATCAAAAAATCATATTTCCATGTTCATGGCGGAACGGACTTCCTTCAAGGTCTTCTCCGCTATGGCCCTTGCCTTTTCCGCTCCAGAAAGGAGGACGCTTCTGATGTATTCAGGCTCCTTCTCAAGCTCGGCTCTTCTCTGGCGGAGCGGGCGGAGTTCCTCGTTTATGGCTTCCGTCAAGGTGCTCTTGAGCTTGCCGCCACCGCCCTCTCCGATTCTTTCGGCGATTGCCTCCGGCTCCTCTTTTGTGCAGAGGGAAATCAGGCGCAGAAGATTGGCGACTTCAGGACGGTTCACCGGGTCGTAAGTTATGACGCGCTCGGTGTCGGTCTTGGCCTTCTTCACAAGTTTCGCAGTCTCGTCCTCTGTGGCTGAAAGCATAATCGCGTTTCCAAGGGACTTCGACATCTTTTTTCCACCGTCCAAGCCAAGAATCATAGGCGTTTTTGAAAGGAGGGCATTCGGAATCGGGAAAATCGGCTCCCTGTTCTTGCAGAATTTCTTGTTGAATCTTCTGGCGATGTTCGCCGTCATCTCCAAGTGTGGGAGCTGGTCCTTGCCGACAGGAACGACATTTCCCTTGCAGAAGAGGATGTCGCAGGCCTGGTGCACAGGATATGTGTACATTCCCGCGTTCACCACGGAAAGCTCCGACTTCTGAATCTCGTCCTTCACGGTAGGATTCCTTGAAAGCTCAGAATTTGTCACAAGCGTGAGGAACGGAATCATGAGCTGGTTCGCCTCGGGCACATACGAATGTGGATAAATCGCCACGTCGTCGCCAGGCTTTATTCCAGCCGCCAAGTAGTCTATTACAAGCTCTTTCGTGTTCTGGGAAATCTTGTCGAAAGCGTCGTGGTCGGTGAGAACCTGATAATCCGCAATCAAAATCATCGTTGGAACGCCCAGGTTCTGCAGCCTGACCCTGTTCTGGAGACTTCCGAAATAGTGTCCGATGTGGAGTCTTCCAGTAGGTCTGTCGCCTGTCAAAACCCTGTACTTTTTAGGATTCACAAGGATGTCCTCTTCGATTTTCTTTGAACGCTCGACAGCGGCAAGGAAGGAAGCATTCTCTTCGCTTTTGTCCGCACCGTCCGAAGCCGATGTTTCGTTTTTTGTTTCTTCTGACATTTTATTCTCCAAAATTCTTCAATTGGTTCGTGATTCGACTATTCTAAACGAAAAATTATTTATTTTGAATTATAATTGCGCGCATGTATCAAACATCTCAAAAACTTCAAAAATGGCTTGACAAATATTTGAATTTTGAAAAGCTGCCTCAAAAAAACATATTCTGGCTGGACACGATGGAATACTTCTGCGAGCAGTTCAACCATCCAGAGATTTACGCGCCCGCCATACACGTCGCAGGGTCCAAGGGAAAAGGCTCCGTCTCGACCATGATTTCGTCGATAATCGACGCCACCGGAAAAGACGTGGGACTCTACACATCCCCGCACATTTTGGACTTCTTTGAAAGAATAGCCTCGCCCCACAGACTTTTCGACGAAGAAGTCTATCAAAAAGCCGCGGACGACATGATTTCAAAAATCGAAAGCCTGGATCCGAAAAAACTGCCAGGAGAGAGGCCAATCACATGGTTCGAGCTCGTCACCCTATACGGAATGCTCTGCTTCAGGGAAGAAAAAGTGGACTATTCCGTTTACGAAGTCGGACTCGGAGGAAGGCTCGACGCGACAAACGTCATAACCCCGAAAGTCTCCGTCATCACGCCGATTGAACTTGAACATACGGAATTTCTAGGAGACACTGTTGAAAAAATCGCATATGAGAAAGGCGGTATCATAAAAAAGAACGTGCCTGTAGTGATAGCGAAGCAGTGCGATTCCGTAAAAGAAGTCTTCAAGCAAATAGCGGCCGAAAAATCATCGGACATAAAATTCGTGGATGAAGTTGTGGACAGCATCGAGTACGAATACAAAAACGGCTACATGGAAATCGAAATAGCGTCCAAAATCTTCAAGCGGCCAATCCGCACGAAGATGAGGCTGCTTGGAGAAATCCAGGCGCAGAACGCGGCACTCGCGGCACTCGCGGTGAAGACCGCAATCCCGAAGATAAGCGAAAGGGACATTGAGATTGGACTCGCCGCGGCCTTCCTTCCTGGCAGGTTCGAGACTGTGAATCTTGAAAGGACGTTCGCCCTCAAAACGATGATTCTCGACAGCGCCCACACCTACAACTCAGAAAAATACAC
>CAMHLH010000346.1 GCA_946185925.1 uncultured Treponema sp. | reverse complement strand
TTGCGGCTTGCGGTAAGACTTGTTACTTCAAAAGGAGCCTCTTCCAGGGAAACATAAATGCTTCGAACCATAAAGGCATTAATCATTACCTGGGCTTCGAAATCCCGGTAACCGAATTTGCGGACCTTGATGGTATGCATACCTTCTTCGATACGCGCCATGCTGAACGGAAGCCTGATTCCGTACAGCGAGCTTCTCCTGACCAGCCGCACGGACTTGCTCTCCGACGCGAAAATCAAGCTCCCGTTCTGGTACACGATGCCCGTTGTCTCATGGATAGCGAAACTGCTCTTCCAGCCGTCGAACAAGAACCGCGACAAGAAGCCGAAGACAGAGGCGCAGAAATACCACGACAAGGAGAAGGAGAACAGCATCGAGGAAATGGAGATGAATTCGCTCATCAGCAAGAATTCGAACCTTTCCAAGAAGTTCCAGCTCAAGGAGGCGGCGCGAGAGGCGGAGAAGCACTTCGTCACGGAAAGCTCCACAATCGACAGGGAACTGGACACATACGAGCAGATTTGGAACAAGAAAATCGGACAGAGCCGGCAGAACCTGCACGAGGATGTGAACGTCCTCATCAGGGACTACATGAGAACAGTGCTCAGGACGCTTCCTGCGTCAAGCTTCACGCTCGAAAGAATCAGGGGTCTCTCTTCCACGCTCGTGAAGACCCCGTCGCTTATGAAGATAGGAGAGCAGGACGCGCTTGAAAGGTACATCCAGCTCTACATAATCAAGCTCGTAAAGAACCTGCCCACGTTCAAGCAGGTCGGAGAGCCGTGATTCAGGCGGACAGCCGCTAACCACCGACGATAACAAAAAATTATCGTTCTGCGCCTCTGAATTTTGCAGAAAATGAGAAATTCGGGATAAGTAGATTGTGAAACAGATTGAGAAGAGCCGAGTGCGGTTTTCCTGTTTCGCAAACCACTTATCAGGAGGCGCGAAATGAGCGCATTGAATCAAATCATACTGGAAGGCAACGCAGTAAAAGACGCGGAAGTCAGGACGAAGCCCTGGGGAACGAAGTTCGGAACCCTCTCCCTGGCGAACAACCGCTACTACAAGGACAAGCAAGGAAACTTCGCCGACGAGGTAAGCTATTTCGACGTGGTGGTTTTCGGGGAAGGTGTCCTTGCGAACCTGGTCAAGAACGCCAAGAAAGGCTCCGCCATAAGGGTCATAGGAAGAATCAAGCAGGAGAGATGGGAATCCAAGGACGGAAAGCGGGTCAGCCGCAACGTCATAATCGCCCAGCACATAGATTTCCTGAAAAAGCCGAAACCCGCCGAAAATCCAGAAAACGAGAAGAAAGACGACAAAAAGATTCTGGCGAATCTTGTCGAATCATACTCGGGAATAATGAAGGAACTTGACGACACAGAAGCGTCAATAACAGTGGACGAGGAGGAGGCCACATTCTAGCGGCCACCTCCCCAATCCCAAGTCTGGTCGGCTAACGCGCCGCATCAGCGTTTTTTACCGTACCCACCATTCCGTCCGTTTCTGCCGCCACGCCCACCGTTTCCACGGTCGCCGTAAGGCTGGTTCGGGCGGTTTTTCTTTCCCCTGCCCTTGAAATTCTTGTCAAACCGCGCCTGCTCCCTCAACTCTGCCTGCCTTTCGTTCATGGCCTTGTAGACCTCGATTTTCTCCGGGCTGTAGAAGCCGTCCTTCCAGTTGAACCTGGAAGCGTCCTGAATCGGCTGCAGTTTGGCCATCGAGGCCGTCACGAGCTTCAGCTCCTGCTTGGAGAGGGCCGTGTGGGAGAAGTCGAGAAGAATGCGGTTGAAGCCGTTCTTGTTGATTATGTCAATCTTGTCGGTGACTGAGAAAGGAGCCTCCGGCATGACGATTGAGCCGTCATTGTTGGCCACGGCCTTGAATTCCATGCCCTCCTTGTCTTTGAAATAAGTGAAGTCGTAATCATCCGGGAGCTTGAAGCGCATCCTGAAGAGGGCCGGATAAGCGTAGGCCGTTATCATGACCCTGTCGCGGACAGCCGGCTCGAAAGTGGCCTTTATGTTGTCCCAAGAATTTTCGAGAGGCGTGATGAAAGCCCCTATGTTCTGGTTCTCAAGCCAAGAGACCGCCCACCTGTTGAACGTGTAGAGGTAAGGACCGCCAATCAAGTTCACGCCCTGCTCCCTGAAGCGCCTGAGCATGCTGATGTGGGCGATGTTGTTCACGATGAAGGTTTTGAAGCCGTCCGCGACGAGTTTTTCAAGGCACGAAGCCAAATCGTCCTCCTTCGCGGCCGGACAGTATGGGTCGAGAGAGATGACAATCTGCTTCTTTGAAAGCGGCAGACTCGTCTTGTGGCTGAGCAAGTCGAACTGGGTCTCGGAATTGAGTTCCAGAACAATCCTCACGGGATTCTTGGACTGGGCCACGAAAATGTCCGACACGGTGGAGACCTGGATGTAGATTCCCGCAGGAAAATACGAAAGCTCGTTCTTCTGCACCGGAGTCAAATCGAGGACAGGAAGAACCTCATCGCCGGGCTGCTGCCTGAACTTTCCGATGTCGTTCGGAATGACGCGAGGATACCTCTTCGACATGGATTTCGTCTGCAGAAGGTAAACCGAGTCGCCCCTCTTGAAGCCGACAGGAAC
>CAMHLH010000345.1 GCA_946185925.1 uncultured Treponema sp. | reverse complement strand
GGCTCTTGTCACGATTGAGAAGGCGGGCGAGGTCTACAAGCAGGAGTGGATTGAGCCGAACGACGGAAGCACGGCGTACAGGCTGCCCATAACCGCCGACATGGCTCCGAACGTCTATGTCCACATCAGCCTCATACAGCCGCATGGACAGACGGAGAACAGCCTGCCGATAAGGCTCTACGGAGTCGTCTCGGTCATGGTCGACGACCCCGGAACGAAGCTTTCCCCCGTGATAACAGTGCCGAAAACATTCCAGCCGAACGGCAAGGCAACGATATCGGTATCGGAGAAGAACGGAAGGCCGATGACATACACACTGGCGGTCGTGGACGAAGGACTGCTCGGACTCACGAATTTCCACAGCGCGAATTTGCGGGGGGAATTCTACAAAAAAGAAGCCTCGACACTGCAAAGCTGGGACCTCTACAAATACGTCATGAGCGCGTACAGCGGAAAACTCGAGACACTTCTGGCGATAGGAGGCTCCGAGGACATAAAGGCCAACGACGAGAACGACGAGAACAGGTTCAAGCCGGTGGTGCGCTTCTTCGGCCCCTACACGATACAGGCCGGGGAGAAGAAGCCGACCACGTTCACCATGCCGGAATACATAGGAGCCGTTAGGGCGATGGTCGTCGCAGGCTACGAAGGCGCGTACGGGACAACGGAAAAGACAGTGGAAGTCAAATCAGACATCATGGTGCAGACGACACTGCCGAGGACGCTCGGAACGGACGAGGAAATTCTCGTCCCTGTCACCCTCTTCAACAACACGGACGAGCAGCAGAGCACGACCGTGAGGCTCGACGCGTCGGGGGCAGTTTCGTTCTCGAAAAGCGAAAAGACGGCTCTCAAGGCGAACGAGACAAAGACGATGTTCTTCAAGGTCGCGACGAAAACACCGGGAACGGCATCCTTCAAGGCGGAAGTCACGAACGGCATTAGCTCGGCGAAGGCGGAGACGGAAGTCGAGGTCAAATCCAGGGGCATCCCGGTCAGCTACAAGACGGACTTCACTGTCAAGGCGGGCAAGACGGAGAACGTCAGCGTAACTTCCCCCACCGAAAAGGGAACGACCGAATTGACCGCGGAGATTTCAACATACCCGCAGCTTTCACTTGAGAGCAGGCTCTCGTACCTGACCGGCTATCCACACGGATGCATCGAGCAGATAACGAGCGGAGGCTTCCCGCAAATCTACATACCGGAATTCGTCAAACTCTCGAAAGAGCAAATAGAGAACATAAAAAGCAACGTCAACTCGGTAATCGACCGATATCCGAAATACCAGACGAACGCAAAGACATTCGGATACTGGCCGGGCAGCCAGACGACCCACGAATGGGGAACCTGCTACGCGTCCCACTTCATGATAGAGGCAAGAAACCACGGCTATTCGGTTCCATACTCTATGCTGCAGGACGCAGTTTCCCACATAAAGAAGGCCGCGTCGGAATGGACGGAGGACGACAGCCGGGCATCGGCTTCGGTGCAGGCCTACAGGCTCTTCGTGCTCGCCTTGTACGGGGAGCAGAACCTGTCGGCAATGAACAGGCTTCTCATGTCGGATTCGCTCGGCGAGGACTCGGCGCTGCTTCTGGCGGCCGGCTACGCAAAAATCGGCAGGGCGGACACCGCCAAGGAAATCCTCGGCAAACACAAGGAGTCGGACAGATTCGAAAGGTTCATGGACGACGACTTCTCCTCATCGACAAGGGAAAGGGCAATCGCCCTCTTCACCTACAATCTTGCGGGAGAGTCCGAAAAAGCTGAAAATTCAGCGAAAAAAATCGCGGAGACGCTCGCAAGCGACAAATGGCTGAGCACCCAGGAAACTGCATGGTCCCTCTTCTCTCTCATTCCGTTCTACACGGCGAAGTCGAAAGTACAAGCAGCGTACGAAATCGAGGCGAACGGGAAGAAGACGGGACAGGAAATTCCGGGCGGTGCCGTTGTGGAGAAACTCGAAGCCGCAGACAGAGCGACCCAGGAGATTTCCATAAGCAACAAGGGAGAAAGGACAATCTTCGGAACCCTCACCGTGAGGGGAATGTCCAAGGCCGGAACGGAGACGGAGAAGAACGACGGAATCAGAATGAGCGTCGCTGGACTTCAGGGGATAACAGAAAAGAAGGCGGGAGATTCCGTGAGAATCGAAATCCAGATAAGCAACACGAGCGGAAAGGACCTGAAGAACATGGCCCTCACCCTCCCCGTACCGACAGGATTCGAATTCACTAACGAGCGTCTCGCCTCCGGCTCCGAGGTAAAGGGTTGCAGCTACCAGGACATCAGGGACGACGCAATCTACACCTACTTCGATTTGGCCAGGGGAGACTCTGTCACGTTCAGTTTCGATGCGACACTCGCATACGAGGGCGACTATGTGATTCCTGCGATACACGCGGAAGCCATGTACGACAACGAAATCTCCGCCATCTTCCCCGGCATCAGAAAGACCATGGCAAAGCAGGCAGCCGAGTGAGAAAAAAAACGCTTGTCGCAGGGGCGGCTCTTGCCGCAATCCTGCTCCTGTTCCTCAGTTCGTTTTCGCTGAACTTGAGGGACAGGCCTTTTTCATATGCAGTCTACGACAAGAACGGAAACCTGCTTGGGGCGAAAGTCGCGGCCGACGAGCA
>CAMHLH010000344.1 GCA_946185925.1 uncultured Treponema sp. | reverse complement strand
GTCTTCCAATCTCGTACACTTCGGGAATCCATGTAGGCTGCACGAAATACTATGTCAGGAAGGACAGTCCGATACAGACAGTCGCAGACCTCAGGGGAGCAAAAATCGGAGTTCCGGGACTTGCGGACTCAAGCGTGATGAACTTAAAGAGAAAGCTCATGGACGTCGGAATCGGAGTGACGGCGGAGAAGAACGAAGTGGAATTCCTCGCCTATGCTTCGAGCGACCTCGCAATCGCCTTGAACAACGGTGCCGTGGACGTAATCGGAGCGCACGATCCTGTGGCGACGAAGGGGGAACTCGCATACGGCTTCAGGAAAATCCTCGACACGGGAACGGACGAGAAATTCAGGAACGAATACTGCTGCCAGCAGTTCGTGACCCACAAGCTCTTGAAGGAGAACCCGGAGGGAGCGGCCGCGGTGACTAGAGCGCTGCAGAAGGCGAGCGCGTTCGTGGAGGCGGAGCCGAGGGCGGCGGCGCAGCTGCAAATCGAGAACGACCTGGTGGCTGGCGACCTCGACTTCAACGCGGGTCTCTTGGAGGAGTTGAACTTCATCCCCAGCCGCTCTTTGGGAAAGAGGACATTCGACTCTGCGGCAAGGGAACTGCAGAAGGCCGGCATTCTCAAGCAGACCACCGACATAGAAAAATTCGTGGCGCAGGGCTACATCGAGCTTTTCGGAGTGCCGGACGGCTACAGCTACGACAAGGAAACGAAGACATTCAAAGAGATAAACGGCGAGAGAACCGGCTTCGATTTCTGAAAAAAACTGAATTGCACGTTGAGGAGAGTTTTATATGAAAAAGAGAATCTGTTTTGCGCTCATAATATCCATCTTGGGGCTTCTAGTGGCGGTTGCGCCGTACACGTTCGCGAAAGTCTGCGACATCGGAGAGAAAGTGATGAAATGCCACTGGACCGCGAGGGCTGAACTCTTCGTGGGGCTGGCGGTGGCGGCACTCGCCCTGCTCAAGCTCGTTTCAGACAATTGGCAGTACCAGCTAGCGCTCAACGCAGGCATTGCGCTGAATGCGGTTGGAGTCATTCTTTTCCCAACGGCTCTCATCGGAGTCTGCGGCAAGGCGACGATGCACTGCCACTCAGTCACGCAGCCGACTCTCATCGTGCTCGGCATACTCATCATTCTGGCCACGCTGATTCAGACGGTGGTTCTATGGAAAAAACGCTGATTGAGAAAGTTGGAGTCGAAAGGTTCCTGGCACTCTCGAACCTTTCAAAGAAAAGATACAGGACGGCTTCGATTTCGCTTCTGGTCGCCCTCTCCTCCGCCCTCTCGTTCGCCTCGCTGGTAATCGACTCCAACATGAAAGCGGGCATCGAGGGGCTCAAGGCGAGGACAGGAGCGGATTTGCTCATCGTCCCGGAAGGATACGAGACGGGAGCGGAGAACGTGCTCCTGTCGGGAGAACCATGCTACTTCTACATGAACAAATCGGTTCTGGACGCGGCAAGGAACGTGCAGGGAGTCGAAAAGGCCAGCCCGCAGTTCTACCTGACGAGCCTTTCAGAGAGCTGCTGCGACTTTCCGATGCAGATAATCGGCTTCGACAGGAAAAGCGACTTCACAGTCCAGAATTGGGCTGGAAAGAGCTTGAATCCTGACAAGGACGGAAAAATCCTGCTTGCGGGAAGCGGAGTCACGACCGAAAAAGGGAGAATCAAGATTTTCGGAACAGAGAGGACAATCACATCGAAACTCTCGAAAAGCGGAACTGGAATGGACAACGGACTCTTCTGCGACATGGATACTCTCCGGGAGATTTTCGACGACGCAAAGAAGAAAGGTTTCGCCTTCATATCGGACGGCGACACGAAGAGCAAAATCAGCACCGTCCTCGTGAAGCTCTCGGAAGGAAGCTCCGCGGACGGAACAGCCCTCCGCATAAAGGCGGCGGTTCCCGGAGTGCAGGTCATCCAGGGGGACAAATTCGTGAGGACATTCTCGGAACGGCTCTCGTCGTTCACTGTCTTCTCGGCGGCCACGGCGGCGGCCGTCTTCGTTCTGACCTTCCTCACTCTCGCGACCTCTTTCTCGGCGACGATAAACGAGCGCAGGCGGGAGTTTTCAATACTGAGAGTGCTTGGGGCGAACAGAAGGAGACTCGCCTCCGTGCTGCTTTCGGAAGCGGCGATTCTCGGAGCGGCCGGCTCGGTTTTGGGAGTGGCGGCTGCGACACTCGCTGTCGTTCCGTTCGAGACGTTGATTGCGGAAAAACTCTCGATGCCTTTCGTTTCATCTGGAATCGGAAGCACGGCCCTCATCGCGGCGGTCGTCGTCGCGGCGGGGACAGCGGCATCGCTCGGCGCGGCCTTGAACGGAGCATTGCGCCTTTCAAGGGTCGAGCCTTACGGAGATGTGAAATGATTTTGATAGAGAATTTGTCAAAGAAGTTCGCCACACCGAACGGAGAGAAAAAAGTCCTCGACAATATTTCCATTTCGATAAAGGACGGCACACTCTTCGGCATAAAAGGAGATTCTGGAATCGGGAAAAGCACGCTGGTCTCGATAATCGCGGGACTGCAGAAAGCGGACGGAGGAACGGTGACAGTCGACGGAACAGAGACGACAAGCCTTTCCGACGACGAAATCTGCTCGTTCAGGAACAGGAACATCGGATTC
>CAMHLH010000343.1 GCA_946185925.1 uncultured Treponema sp. | reverse complement strand
AACTTGCCGTGTGCGGCCTGCACAAAAAAGGAAGGGAGCTTGAGAGCCAAATCGTTGAGATTGGAGGAGTCTTCCTCTTCCATGGAAAAACTTCCGACGAATACGGCATCCTCACTCTGGACACCCTGCCGCCAAAGCCCGGCCTCTTCAAGGTGCGCCCCGGCGAAAAAGGCAGTCCGGTCGATGTCGATGTCTACCTGCTTCCAAAATCGAAGCTCGGCTTTTTCATGGACAATGTTCTTCCTCCCCACGCCATAGGAAGCGTGACGCTTGAGGGCGGGGAAAAAGTCAAAGGCTTCGTCCTGCAAAAATAGCGTGGATGGGAAAAAACATCCGAACAAGCTGCCTTTCTGCTGTCCTAGTTCAGATTTGCTCTCAAAAAGTCAATCATCGTCTTGAGGGCTGGTTCTGTGTTGAATCCGCCCCTGCCGTGTTCCGCGCCAACGAGCGAGTATCTTGTCGACGGGACTCCCGCTTTCAGGAGCGCTTCGTGCACCAAAAGGCTCTGGCTGGAAGAGACGAGGCTGTCCGAGTCTCCGTGCATGATGAGCATCGGGCATTCGTTTCCGCCGATGTATGTGAGCGGGTTCGCCTTGGCGGCTTTCAGATCCTCAATCTCCCGGTTGAGATACCAGGCGGCTTTCTCCAAGTCCTCGTTGATTGCCTTGCCGCTGAAAACGCCGTTGACATACTGGCTTTCAGAGCTTGTGGGGGAGTGGTGGGCGGCCTTGCAGTCGTCGTCGAAGTCCATGCCGACCATCGTCAAGTCGGAAAGCCCGTAAAGGTCAATCGAAGCCCTTATGCCTGTCGAGTCCATGGCGGTGACGAGGGCCGTCATGTAGCCTCCCGCGCTGTTCCCCATGAGGGCGAGGCGTGACGTGTCGATGTTGTATTTCTCCGCGTTGTCCGAGAGGAATTTCATCGCGTCGCGGACGTCCTGGACCGCGTCGCTGTAGAAGCCGTTTCCGACGACGTGGTATTCGATGCTGGCGACCGCGAAACCGTTCTCCGCAAGATACTGCCGCTCAAGCCTGAGACTGTTCTGCGAGTCGCATCCGATGAAGCCGCCGCCCGGAATGAAAAGAACAACCGGCTGCGGGGAAGAGGCGTCGTCGTGGTACATGATGTCCATGTGGAGGTCGAGCTCCTCTCCCTTTTTGTAGCCGTCCGTGACAACCGACTTCTTGTAGACTACGGCCTTTTCTTCCTTCGCCGTGATGTTCGGAACTTCCACCGTCTTTTCGTTCTTCCAGTCGACCACTATGCTGCTTGAACTGTCCGCCTTCACCTTGATTTCCTTCGTGAGCGTCATCTTCGTTCCGTATTCGTTGACCGCCCCCTTCTCGAATGTGATGCTCTTGTCCTTGTCTTCCATGCTGCCCCCCTTCGTGATTTTCGAGTCCGACGCGCAAGAGAATGCCATGATTGCCGCTGTGGAAAGAACCGCTGTAAAAATTGTCCTGTTGATTTTCATAAGTGTCTCCTGTTTGTTTGTTTTTTCTGAGTTGTCCGGAAACTCTTTCGCTTTACGGTCTCATGATACGACAGAGATTAAAGTCTGCATAATACTTTATTTTTTGACCGGTCTAACTTAAAATTAGAGCATGTACGAATTGCAGCAGGTGAAACTTTTTTTGAAATTCGCTGAATGCGGCTCTCTGAAAAAGGCCTCCGAGGAACTGAACATGACGCAGCCCGGTCTGAGCCGCTCCATGCGCCGTCTTGAGGAAGAACTCGGCGTTTCCCTTTTTGTCCGGACGAGCAACACGATTTCATTGAACGAAAACGGACGCAAGGCATTGGAGCTTTTTGGGGACTTGTACGGAAAGGCCGTGGAGGTCGGCGACGCGCTCAAACTTTTCAGCGAGTCGAAACGGACTGTGAAGGTCCTCTCTCCGTCGCCGACTTTGTTCCCCGAACTGAAGCGCAGGTTCGCTATTTCGAATCCGGGAGTGGAAGTCATCGCCGAGACGTCGGCCTATGAGGGCATGGTGGAAGCGTTGAGGAATGGCGACTGCCAGCTGATTCAAGTTTCACATCCTGTGGAGGGCGACGACGTGTACAACGCCGTTTTCGACGAGGAGTCCCTCTGCCTTCTTCTTCCGGAGAACCACAAATTCTCTTCTAGAAAGGAAGGCGTGCAGCTTTCGGAACTTGACGGAGAGACTGTCCTGGCACCGCTTGAGACCGGCTATTGGAACAACGTGACCGAGAAGTTGCTTCCGAATTCCCATTTCATCCACCAGAAAGAGAAGACTGATTTTGAGACGCTCCTCGTGTCCTCGACCCTCCCGACCTTCGTTACCGACACCATGATAGGCTCGTTCAATGATTCCTTCAAAAAATCCGGCCGCTCGATAATCCCCCTCTTGGATGAATATCTGAACGTGACGGTCTACTGCTGCTGCCTCCTGAAAAATCGTGGACAATTTGAGAAATTCTTCTCTCTATATTAGAAAACTCTTTGCATTTTTAAAAATGAGCAGCATATGTTCCTGCGTTTACCAGTCCCATAACCACGTTGAGTATAAGAGATATACTGGCAATCACGCCGCCTTTCTTTTCTTTTTTGAGTGACAAAATTAGTTTTACCAACACAGTTATAAAGAAGATTGGAATTGTAATGAACATGCTGATAAATTCAATATTATATAC
>CAMHLH010000342.1 GCA_946185925.1 uncultured Treponema sp. | reverse complement strand
AACTAAAAGCAATGGTTTTCTTTTTTCATCGTTCATAATCACTGCAAGGAAACTGTTTTCAGAGAAGAATCATACACAGCAAGAGGTTTATTACAAACTTTTGCTTTTTTTATGGCAACTCTAACGGCAGTTTCAGCACGCACATCCATCTCTATTTCGCTAGGAGTAAGAACTGATTTTTTTTCTTTGGAAGAGACAACGCTGACAACTCTTTCAATATTGCCAATTTTTACTTTCAATTGTTTCATAAAACCTCCTAAAAACCTCCTAATCCTTTTTCAAAATTTATTATACCACAAGAACCAAATCTCTTAATTAGAATCAAAATGTTGACAAATATTTTTCAGGAAGGACGAATTGAGGTTTTTCAAGTTAAATAGCCATTTATCTTTTGGGGGCTTTTCATTATATTCTTCTGATACTTTTTTCCGCACAGATGAAAAATCGTCTGTGCTTTTTTATTTTGGGAGATTGGCATTCTATGAAAAAACAAAACAAACTTCTAGGGACTGTGCTCCTCTTGATATGCTCGATGATTTGGGGCACGGCGTTCGTCTCGCAGAGTCTTGGAATGGAGAGCGTAGAAGGATTCACATTCTCCGGCATCAGGATTTTGCTCGGCGGAATCTGCCTGATTCCGGTGGTCCTCATCGTGAACAAGGGAAAAATCGACAAGAAATCGGTGCTTTCGGGACTGATTTTGTCGATTCCATTCTGCATCGCGTCGAACGTGCAGCAGTACGCGTTCAACTACACGCCGGCGGGGAAAATATCGTTCATAACGGCGGGCTACATGTTTTTCGTGCCGATTTTTTCTCTTCTATTGAAGAGGAAAATCCCGCCCGTGACATGGCTTTTCGTCCTGCTCGGATTCGTCGGGCTTTATTTTCTCTGCATCGGCGAGAACGGATTCGGGGAGGTGAACAGGGGCGACGTTCTTTCGCTCGTGTGCGCGGTCTTCTTCGCGGTTCAGATTCTGCTTGTGGAAAAATTCTCGGACATGGACGGGGTGACGCTCTCATGCACGCAGTTCATCTCGGCGGGACTGATTTCATGCGCGCTCATGCTCGTGTTCGAGGAGCCTAGAATCGAGAACATCAAGGCGGCGGCGTTTCCAATCCTCTACGCCGGAATCATGAGCTGCGGAGTCGCGTACACGCTGCAGATTCTCGGACAGAAGCACACGCCGTCGACCGTGGCATCGCTACTGATGTGCACGGAATCGGTATTCGGCGCAGTCTCTTCGGCATTGATACTCGGAGAGCGGCTTTCGGCAAGGGAGATAATCGGCTGTTCAATAATGATTGTCGCTACTGTTCTGTCGCAGATTTTCCCGCTTCGGAAAGGAGAGCCTTCTTGAATTCCAGCAGGTCCAAGGCTCTGCTTTTCGCCCTGTTCTTGTCCCGTATCGAAATCGAATAGAACGAAAGAATCTGCTCCAGGCTGAAATCCTTGCTCATCAGCTCGGCGTTGAAGATGAAGCGCAGCGCGACGCTCGACGTTACGACTTCCGTTTCCATGGTCTTGAAAACATGCTGGGCATACTTCAAGGCCAAGTCGGAGTCGCGCTCGAAAAGCTCCCTCACATCGCCAAGGGTCTTCAATCCGAACCAGTCCAGATTCTTTATGAAAATGTCCGCGTCGAATGCGATTCTGTTGGTTCTGCAAATCTTTTCGAATTCGTCCAGATAATTTTGAATCGTGTCGTTGTTGTCGGCGTACTCGAAAATCGAGACCCGGTTGATTTCGATGTCGTCCGCGTTTCCGTTGCGGATTTTCGCGGAAACAGACTTGAGATAGTCGGATATCTCGTTCCTCAGGTCGCAGGCCATCACGTCGGCAATCTCAAGCAGACTGGCAAGGCGCGAGAAGCTTCTCATGCACGAAGTCGGCAGTGTGAAATCGCTCTTGTAGCCGATGTCGTGGTTGATTTCCGACCAGATATGTTGCATCTGCGTCCTTATCTGGATTTCGAACTTTATTCCCTCGTAGTTTTTGAAAAACTTGTTCGAGCCTTTTATGGAGCAAATATAATGGAGGGAAACATAGCCGAATTCCCGCACACCGAGAGTCTTACGCTTGTCCACAGAGTTCGCCCAGTCGATTACGAAAAGCTCCTGCAGCATCTTCGCGACCTTGTCGATTTCATCGGAATACATGGTTATTATCCTGATTCCGAGGATGTCGGTCACATCGTAAAGTGTGTCGTACTTTCCGTCTTTTAGAGAAAGCTTTCTCTTGAGGCTGTCCTCGCTCTTGATTCTGTGGGTGACAGAGACAGTGTGGACATCCATTTTGCGGATTTCCTCAAGAATCATCTCCTGGGCGACAAGTCCAAGATTCATGTACGAATTTTTGTATTCGTTGTACTGAAGAAGAATGAGACTAGCTGCAGGCGACATTTTTACTTCTGCAAAGGCGCGTTCGCATCAGAGATGAAAGCGTTCTCGTATTCCTTGAACTTCTTGACCTTCGACTCGACGGCTTCGGCGTCGCCCTTGTTCGAGTACGGCCCGATTCTGACCCTGTACATGTTCTCCTTGGTCGTGGAGTTGGAGACGTTCCTGTAGCCCTTCTTCTCCAAGTCGGACCTTGCGGCGTCGGCCTTGCTCTTGTCGGAGAAAGAACCGACCTGCACCCAATACGCGTGGCTCAAAGAGCTTGAAGCAGA
>CAMHLH010000341.1 GCA_946185925.1 uncultured Treponema sp. | reverse complement strand
TACGGAAACTACCGCTCGATTTTCACGTTCAAAAGGGAGCCGCAGCCAGAGTACATCTCCACAATCGAGACCTGCTACTACCTCGTCAAGGAACTCCAGTCCACGAGCATAATCAACCCGAACACGAACCCGGAATGCCTCATGACGGCGTTCAAGGAACTCATCAAGCTCCAGATTCAAAAAGAGAACGACAGAATCGAAGGGAAGATTCCGAACTCGCACGCGACAGACTTCAAATACAAGCGGCTCAAGGAAATGCCGAAATTCGACTGAAAAATGGAGAAAACAAAAATGGAATTCAAGTACTGCCCGAACTGCGGAAAGCGGCTGGACGAAGGAGACATGGCGGAATACAAACGCGCGTGGAAATGCGGCTGCGGAATGGAACTTTTCAACAACGTGGCGACGGCCGTGGGGCTTCTGATAAAGATGCCGGACGGAAAAATCCTGTTCGAGCGCAGGGCGAAAGAGCCGAGGAAAGGCTTCCTCGCCTTCCCCGGAGGCTTCTGCGACCCCGACGAAACGGCGGAAGAAGCCTGCGAGCGCGAGTGCATGGAAGAGATTGGAGTGAAGCCCTACTCCCTCAACTACATCGCGTCGTTCCCGAACACCTACACGTTCCGGGGAATCCAGTACAAGACCTGCGACCTCTTCTTCGAGGCGAAAATAGCAGAAGGCGCGGAACTCAAGGCGCAGGAGAGCGAAGTCGAAAGCTTCGAGCCGAGGTTCGTCAGGAACAAGGAGGAGCTTGAGCAATTACCGCTTGCGTTCGAGTCCGCCAGAAAAACACTTGAAAAATACATAGACAAAAACGAGGAAATGAAATGACAGAAAAGACAATCACGATTTTGATAGTTGCATTGGGCGCGGCGGCATACTTGGGAATCCTGCTTTCGATTCCATTCAGGACGAAAAAGGCGATGGCGGACGCGGGAAAAATGCTCCTTCCGCTCAAAAACGGAATCCCGTTCAAAGTGGTGTGCCTCTTTTTGCTCGCCGCCCTCATAATCGCGGTGATTCCAATGCGCAACTTCGCATTCTACATTCAGGCAATCTTCGTCCTTGCCGCTCTCATGGCGGCGAGAATGGGCGCGCAGGAAGCGGCGGGAATCGGGCACGCAGGAATCTACGAGAACACGATAATCTCGGGCACATACGTCGTGCGCTTCGACGACATCCTCGCAATCCCCACCCTCGCCTACGAGGACGACCCCGACACGGTGAACGTGGACAAGACGACAATCGAAATCATCAGGAAATCGGACGCGCAGACAGTGGTTCTCATTTTTGAAAGTGAAGAGAAAAGGCAGGAGGCGGTGCAGACGATTTTGAAGATACGCCCGGACTTGAAACAGGAGAACGAGGAATAATAAAGCGAAGCGTTTTTTCAAGAATCCAAAATCTCTGAATAAATCGCAAAATCCCCATCCCCGAACACGTTGAAAACCACTTTCCGCACGCTGGAAGCAGGATTTTCAGCCAGCCACTTTTCTACAGTCGCCACCGCAATCTGAGCGGCAAGGTCGGGCGGAAACCTGAAGACGCCGGTCGAGATGCAGCAGAAAGCAACCGATTCAAGCTGATTTTGTGCCGCAGTTTCAAGGCAGCTTTTGTAGCACGAAGCGAGCAGGAGCTTTTCGCGGGGGCTGACGCTTGTGTAGATGATGGGACCGACAGTGTGCAAAACATAGCGGCTTGGAAGATTGAACGCCGGTGTGATTTTGCAAAGTCCGGTTCCTTCTTCGTGTCCCTGTTTCTGCATCAGCTCGTTGCAGGAAAGCCTGAGCTGAATGCCGGAAAAAGTGTGGATGCAGTTGTCGATGCAAGAATGGAGCGGAGAGAAACAGCCAAGCAGAGCAGAGTTCGCCGCGTTCACGATTGCGTCGACTTTGAGCGTGGTGATGTCGCCCTGCCAGAGACAGAGTTTTGGATTGTGCTTCGCCGCTCTCAAGTCCGCAATATCCGTAATCCCCCGCTCTTTATTGACCTGCTGCAGGTACTCGTCCTGGATTTTCAAAAACTCGTCTGAAATCGGCAGAGGCTCACGCAGATTCATCAGCGCCCTGAGTAAATCACGCTGCCCCTTTTCATCCGCTGGAATCTCCACGTCCGCATAATCGGATTTTTCTTTGAGGAGTTCTGTTATCAAATATCGTCTGCGCTCTTTTTGTGTCATAAGCTTTTCATCGCCTCACAAATGTCACTGTCCACGCAAACGCTCTGATTTTCAATTTCCCGGGGAACGACGGCCTCGCCCTTGTTTATGCAGATGTATTTTGCATTCGGGTTTGCATAAGTCATATTCCAGAAAGGATACTTGATGATTCCCGGAGTGTTTCCGCCAACGCCGAGTTCCAGAAAAACAATGCGGCCGTCTTTGTTCTTGTTCAGAAAATCTTCGTAACGACTAGCCGCTCTTTTCCAGCCTTCATCTTCCACAAAAGTGTCGTCGCAGCGGAGATTCATCGTCATGGGCTTTCCGCAAACAGGACAGCGGGGAAGAAGTTCAGAGGGGACAGTCATTTTGATTCCTTCAAAGCCATTTTCCGGGAGTTCAAGGCTACCATCATCCTGAATTACAAAGCCCTGAGCCAAAATCATCTTTTCAACCGTTGATTGATTGTCGTAAGTTTTCTTATGACAAGGCTCCGAGCACTGCCAAAGCCCAAAAT
>CAMHLH010000340.1 GCA_946185925.1 uncultured Treponema sp. | reverse complement strand
TTCGCCAACGGAATGGTGGACAGGGGAATCGAACTTTGGAAGAACCTGATGAAAGGCCAGAAGAGAACATTCATAACCTCCATACTGAAAGGCGACTATCTTCAAGAATCAATCAAAAAGCTCTCCGGGCAAGGCAAAAGAATAGACAGTCCCTTCCTTTTTCCCCTGCTCTACGCGAACGGAAGAAAGCTCAAATACGCTGACCTCTCGAACGAGCCTCCAGAAGACTACCAGAAATTCCTCCAGGCAAGCGTCGCCCTCCCCATGACGAACAAGGCCGTGGAACTGCACGGCGAAAAACTCTACGACGGAGCCTTGGTGGACAACATTCCCGTGAAGCCTCTGGAGAATCTGGATTTGGATTTGATAATCTGCTTTTTCTTTGAGGACAGCGACATAATTTTCGAGCACGAGGAATTCGACTCAAAAATCATAAAAATCGCGTTCACGAACGACACGGTGATAAGGGACTCAATCAGCTTCGAGCGGGAACGAATCGAAAGAATGCTTGAGCAGGGTTACGCTGTGACAAAGGAAAATCTGGACTACTATTTTTCGGGCGGCAAGGAAGACCTGGATTCAATAAAAGAAAAAATCAGAATCAAAAACGGAGAGAAGAAGAATCGAACGCACAGAATCACAGGGGATTTGGTCGTCAGAAAATTCAACAAGATAATGAAACATTTCATAAAGTCAAATTGACAAGGAGCCGGGCATGAATTTCTCAATCTCACAGTATCTTGAATTCAGGGGCGACTTGAAATTCAAGAACGACAGCTTCGCCGACACGGACGCCATAATCCTCTGCCAGATAGGCTATGTCCACTTCGATTCAATATTGGAAAAATCGGCCGACGACCTGGACAAGCTGGATTTTGAAAACAGGCAGCCCTTTTGGAAATTGAGGGAAAAAATCCTCACATCCGACAGAAAATACGAATACATGGACGTGGGACTCATGAACAAGAAAATCCCCGAGCTTTTTTTGCAGGCGGCGGAGACTGAACGATTCAAAAACGTAGAAATCTGCGGCTTCATAAACAAGACGACCTTCAAAAAAGATCCCAAGACCCCGGAGCAGTTCGCGGCTATGACCTGCATCCTCGACGAAAACACGGTCTGCGTGGTTTTCAGGGGAACCGACGACTCCATAAAGGGCTGGAAAGAGGACTGCAACCTAGCGACCAACGAAGCGATTCCAAGCCAGATAGACGCACTGGAATATCTTTCAAGGGCCGTGGAAAAATTCAGCGGCAGGGAAATAATCGTGGCGGGCCACTCGAAAGGCGGAAACATCGCCATGTACGCATGCGCCCACCTGGGCGGCGAAAAAAAGCCGGAGATAGCCGCCATCTACAACCTGGACGGCCCTGGCTTCTCCAAAGAGACTCTAGACTCTGCCGAAATGACATCGATAAAGCCCCTTCTCCACTCGTGGTACCCGGAGCAGTCGATTGTCGGAATGCTTTTCCATCATTATCCAGAGAACTACAAAATCGCGAAAAGCTCGGCCCCTCTCATTCTCCAGCACGACCTCTCTTCCTGGCTCGTGCATGGGAAATTTCCGGCAACGACGGAGAATTTTTCATCAGTGAGCGTCTACATGAACAAGTCCTTCAACGAATGGTACGAGAACCTTCCGGGAGACGAAAAGCGCAAGCAGTTCATAGACTCGCTCTTTTCGATTCTTGAACATTCGAGCAAGGAGACCCTCTCCGCCATGATAGGCGACATCCAGACCGAAATCTACAGCGCCGCCGCAGAAATGAAGTCGACCGACAAGACATTCGTCAGGAAAACCGTGGACGCTGCCACGAACATCTCGAAAATCATAGCCGAGGGTGGAATGAGCGGCATAAAAAGCGGAATCGCAATGACGAAGGGGACAATTGAAGTGATGAGGGACCCGGAGCAGAGGCAGATTCTCAAGGAAATCGGAGAGCAGCTGATGAAAGCGGGCGTATCTTCGGCAAGGGAACTCGCGCTGGAAAAGAAATATGAGGAAGAGAAAGAAGCGGAGCGGAATGCAAAGACTTTCAAGGAAAGCGTCATGGCGAACATCGCGGACGCGAAGGACATTGGAATGAGCCTAATCAACGGGATTCTCGGAAAGTGAACTTTTCGGAAGCTGTCGCGAAAGGCACGCCGACAAGGTTGGCTTGGCGTATTCGAAGCCCGCTCGTTGTCATGCAAAAAAAATGGCCATTTCGACTTCGCTCAATAACCACGACTTCGCTCAATGACCATTTTCTATTCTCTGTATAATTATCCGAACTTCCCTAAATCGGCTTTTTAGTTGGACTTTCCGGGGAGCGTCACGACTCCGCCTGCGGCAGTGAGCGGAACGTATTCCGGAACTTCCCTTCCGTCCCACCGCTTAGCGCGCTCAAGCTCAATCTCAAGCTCCTTCAAGCGGATTTCCAAAGCCTGGTTCTGGGCGACCTTGGCGTTGTAGTAGGCCAAAGCGTCCGCCTCAACCTGCTTCGCCTCCGCGGCTTTCTGCGCCTTTATCAAGTCGGCCTCGGCTGTCTGCTCGGCGGCTTTCTTGGCGGCCTCGGCCTCGGCGACCTGCTTCTGGGCGTTCGTCTCGGCGAGCTTCAAGTCCTGCTCGGCCTGGCGGACCTGCTGCGTCCTGTTCATCGTCTCCTTGATGTTCTTGTCGAAGTCGTCGCTCC
>CAMHLH010000339.1 GCA_946185925.1 uncultured Treponema sp. | reverse complement strand
CATCATCTTCAACGAAATCGTTCCTTCAATCGACGGCGACCAGGACGACCTCAAGAAATACGCAGAGGATGTTTGGACTCGCTTCCAGAATCCGTTCAACCCACACCGCTTGATCGAGATTTCTTTGAACTCTGTCGCAAAATACTGGACACGCTGCTTGCCTTCTGTCACCCAGTCAATCGCGAAGAACGGAAAGGTTCCGAAGCTCCTCGGCTTCTCTATCGCAGCCCTCATCGCGTTCTACAACGGAACGGAAATCAAGGACAACGCGAAGGGACAGAAATGCCTCGTTTCAAAGAGGGACGAAGGCGAGTACGAGAACTTGGACACTCTCCCGGTCCTCGAATTCTTCGCGGCCCTCAACAAGGAGACGAAGGACGCCAAGGTCATCGCCAACCGCGTTCTCTCGAACGTGGACTTCTGGAAGGAAGACCTCACGAAGATTGCAGGTCTCGAAGAGGCTGTCGCAGGCCACTTGGCTGACATCCAGTCAAAGGGCATGAAGAAGGCTCTTGCCGACATCGTGAAATAAATCAGCGTTTCAGTTTGAAAGCTGAATGAGAAAAGCCCCATGAAGGAATGTCCCTTCATGGGGCTTTTTCGTCAAACACGCATACAAGGCAAAACTTGTTCCTCGGTATTGCCGATAATCTAAAATGGCGCGACCAATAGGGATTTTCGCAAATTCCGACAAGTTGGCGGTTAGCCTTTCTGGCTCTAGTGGCGAGTAACCGTATGGCGAAAGCTAGAAAAAAGCTGGGAGGGTGTGCGGTGACCAGAATCGTTTTGATTTTCGCGATAATCGTGGTGCTTATGTTGCTCGGTTATCAGGCTTGGTAACCCCACTTCTCTACACCTAAACCGTGTGAGAGCAAAAAAAATAGCCGCCTAGTCTGACACACTGAGGCGGCAAGTGCTCAAAAGAGCATTAAAGTTTCATGTATGAAGGCTAACCGTAATTTTGGTTGCGCTTTCTTTTTGTATTCTAGTCCGACGCCCGCCCTTTGTCAAATCCAGCACTTGCGGAAATCTATTTAACGAGCGTGTAAGTGTCTGAGCCGTATGACATCTTAATCTTGTCGCTCCCCTGAGTTTCTTGTAGCATATCAGTCAAGGGGACGCTTGCAACAACGGCGGCTTGGCTTTCCGAATTCGTCATGAAGAAGGAGGCTCTGTATGACAAAATACGAAAAAGTGATGCTCGTCATCGCTGTTGTCGGATTGGTAATACAGGTGCTCACCTTCCTGTTCAAATAGGATAAGAGCATAAAAAAGCCCGCCCCATAGTGTGACAGCTTCGGACGGGCTATTCATCTTAGCTCAACGGAGGCTGGTCGCCGTACTTTGTTGTCGCAAAGTACGTTTGCAAGCGTCCCCGTTTTTTTCTATCAATATACACGGCTCCTGCCTTTTCGTCAAATACGCAAGCCTGAGCACTTGCGGAAATCTATTTCACGAGCGTGTAAGTGTCTCTAGTGTCTGATTCTGAGCTTTGCTTAAGCACATAAGGCGTATCCGTCTTGATTACAGGCACTCCGTCGGGAAGCTCTGTGAACGTGAGCGTCACCTTGCAGCCGCTTGTCCCGGTTCCTTCCGTGGTGTACGTTCCTGTTACTGTGCCGAGTTTTGTAGCGTCAGCCCAATCTATTCCAGCGCTCGTTGAGGAGTACATGGTTCCGCTGAATGTTTTCGATTCGCTGTTGAACGAGAGGAAATAGTCATAGTTTATGTAGCTATCCTCTGTTTTGTTCCTGAGCGTAATCCCCTCAAGTGTAATTGTTCCACTAGTGTACCCTGATGGAAGCTCGTTTTCGTCAATGTATTTGTAAAACCAGAATTCTGTCGGAAGATTTCCGTCGAAGTAGTCTTCAAGCGTGAGAGAGCCGTCATCGCCTATCGTGAATTTATTCACTTCGAGTGTGGAAAATTCTCGCTTGAAATATTCAAGGTAACATTCTTTCCCCGCCTCGGACAAGCTTTTCCACTCTTCCTCTTCCTCGTTTTTTAATAGTTCTATATGTTCTTCCGCGCTTGACCACGAAGTCGTCTCCCCATCTTCCGTCTAGCCCTCGGACTGGAGTGCGAGGTAGAGGAGCTTCTTGTTTGCATCGTAGGAATACTTTTCTGTTACAATCTTTTGGTAATCGGCTTTGCTTTTAGTATATGTCGCTGTCTTGTCGGTGAACGTCCACAACCTGGACACCTCTTCGCCGTCTTCTGTAGATGTATATTGCCACGTCTTTCCTTTGAACGGGTTCTCGCCCACGCTTTCGGGGAGCGTCACGTACGCCGTTCCGTTTTTGTCGTCGTCCTCGTCGTCGGAGCAGGACGAAAAGAGCGCGGCTGCTGCAAGGAGCGCGGCCGTCGAGAGGGCTGCAAGGATTTTCTTTGAGAGTTTCATGTTTTTTCCTCCGTTTAATGTTGTCGTTTTGGCTGAAATTCAAGTAGTTTTCAGTTAAAACAACTATATAAAAGAGAAAATATACGGACAAGGCGGAGCCTGGAGTCGCATCTAGGTACGAGGATAAAGCATGCAGCTGTCAAATCGTGATAGTGTGTGGGGGAAAATGATGAAAGACAGGATAAAGAGTGCCTTTTTCAAAATCTGTGGATTTTTGCGGGAAAGTCCGATATATTTAGAAAAGAAGCACAGCCACGGGAACGCGCCAACGTTCCC
>CAMHLH010000338.1 GCA_946185925.1 uncultured Treponema sp. | reverse complement strand
TACAACATCATCTACAAGTGTGTGGAAGAGATTCAGGCCGCAATGGAAGGAATGCTCAAGCCGGACACGAAAGAGGAAGTCACTGGAACTGTCGAAGTCAGGAACACGTTCCGCGTGCCGAAGGTCGGCCTCATCGCCGGATGCTACGTCACGGAGGGTGTGGTCAAGAGAACGAGCAGCGTGAACCTCATCAGGGATGGCGTCGTTAAATTCACTGGAAAAATCTCTTCCCTCAAGCGTTTCAAGGACGACGCGAAGGAAGTCACTTACGGATTCGAGTGCGGTATCGGATTGGAGAACTGGCAGGACATTCAGGTTGGAGACACTTTCGAGGTCTTCGAGTATGTCGAGGTCGCCAGAAAACTCAACGATTCAATCGCCCAGGCGAAGGAGAGGGAGGCTGCCGAGAAGGCCGCCAATGCCGCTTCGTCTATTCAGGAGTAGCAAATGGGTGAATTCAGAATGCTCAGACTTGGAAATCAGATACGGGACGAGATTTCCATGCTCATAGCGAAGGAACAGGTGAAAGACCCCCGCGTCTCGACGCATCTTTGCGTGAACAGGGTGGAGGTGGCCCGCGATTTGGCGTACGCCACCGTCTATGTCTCAAGTTTCCTTTCCGACGGTCAGCTGAAAGTCGGAGTGGACGGCTTGAACAGCGCAGCCGGCTTCATTCAGTCTTCGATTGCCAAGAAACTGACAATCAGGAAATTCCCGAAGTTGACCTTCGTGGTCGATACGGGAATGAAAGAGGGTTTCTACATGGTCGAGAAGTTGAATCGACTTGAGAAGCAGGAAGCGGAGCAGAATGCCCAGAAAGAGTCTGGTGAAAATTCTGGCTCTGAAAATTCCGCTGAATGATTTTATAAAAAGAAGAGAGGGCCGTCGAATGTCTTCGATGGCTCTTTTTTCGAATTCAATTGGTGATTCCATGACAAGGAGCTTATACGGAATGAAATCTGACTCTCAAACGGAAGGCGAATCGGGAATCATCCTGCTTGCAAAGAAACACGGAAAGACGAGCTTCTCATCTCTCTCTTCCATAAAACACGCCGTGGGGACTGGAAAAGTCGGCCACACAGGAACGTTGGATTCGTTCGCGGACGGCTTGCTCGTTGTCTTGTCGGGAAGGTTGACCCGGCTCGTCCCCCACATCACGGATTTCGACAAGCGCTACACTGCCATGATAGAATTTGGCGAGGAGACCGACACCCTGGACCCGACCGGAAATGTCGTGAAGTCAGGTGGAAGAATCCCCTCGAAAGCCGAGGTCGAATCCGCCTTGGAGAAATTCGTTGGTGAAATCGACCAGGTGCCTCCGCTTTTCAGCGCGCTGCACGTCGACGGGAAAAGGGCGAGCGACATCGCGCGCTCTGGAAAAACGGCGGAGCTTCCCGCTCGTAGAATAAAAATCTTCAGCATCAAACTCTTGGATTTCAAGGAAAAATACGCCCTCGTGGAAGTTCACTGTTCCAAGGGAACCTACATACGCTCCTTGGCTCGCGACATTGCCTACGAGTGCGGGACGTTCGCGCATTTGTACGCGCTCCGGCGCACCCAGGTCGGCCCCTTCCGTCTTGAGAACGCGACGTTCTTCTCTGAATTGGACGAATTTTCAATCGATTCGCTTCTAAAAAATCCACGGACTGAAGAAAATCCCCTTCCTGCGAATCCAAAAAATCGCGAAAGACTTGAAAAAAAGGAAAAAACACTGGAAGAGCTTGAGCGGTTCAGCATGGAGAATGCAAAGATAAGGGCGAACTTGAAGCAGATGACGTTCTCGCTTGCCGAATACTGTGGAATGTACCCGGTGCTTCTGTCCTCGTATTTTGTGGAGTCGTATGCGAATGGAAGACCCTTGAATCCCTACGTTTTCTCCCGCTTTTTCTCGTACAGGGGAAGTGAAAAAATCCCCGAGAATGCGGAATTGGCAGTTTTCTACCCGAAAGGAAAATTCGCCGGAGTCGTGACGAAGAAGGGCAGGCATTTCAGCTATGGATTTGTGATTCCGCCCAACAGGAACTTCGTGATTTACACATGGGATCAGATTGTGAATGGAAAATTCAACCAGGAGTTCAAAAACCGGGGAGTTTCGGTGACAATCGGAAGCTTCGACGGCCCCCACATCGGGCACGACGCGCTTTTCGACTCTGCCTTGGCCCAGCGGGCGAACGGGCTGGTTCCGGGGGTAATCACCTTCACGAAATCCCTTCGGGCGTTGAAGAATCCTGCCGCTTATCCTGGCGATATCGCGACTCTTTCGCAAAAGATGGAAATCCTCGCCGCAAAGGGCTTCGCATTCGCCATTGTGATTGACTTTTCTTCCGAATTCGCTAGAATCGAAGGAACTGAGTTTTTGCGAATGCTCATCGATTTGTGCGGCATGAAGCATTTGTCGGAAGGCAAGGATTTCCACTGCGGATACAGGGGCTCCACCGACATGAAACTCATAGCCGACTTCAGTTTCGAAAACAATTTCACGTTGCAGACTATCGATTCTGTCATGTATGGAGAAAAGAAGATTTCTTCTTCCAGAATCCGTGAGTGCATATTGAATGCGGATTTCGCTTCCGTGGGATTCATGCTTGACCATCCTTTCTGTTTGGATTGTTCAGGGTTCGATTGGATTCGGCAGTCGAAAGAAGTCGGGGATTCGGAGAAAATCGAACTTGTCGCAA
>CAMHLH010000337.1 GCA_946185925.1 uncultured Treponema sp. | reverse complement strand
AGAGGGAATTCCCGGAGGAATTTGAAAAGACTGACCTTGTCCTGAACTATCCGCAGTATTGGACGTTCAAGTTGACCGGAAAGGCCTGCCACGAAACGACTTTCCTTTCCTGCCACACATATCTTTGGGAGCAGAACAGGCACGAATGGTCCGATGTCGTGGACAAACTTGGGATAAGGGACAAACTTCCTTCTATTTATATGGACACTTGCGGAAAACTTGGAACGCTCACGGACGATGCGGCAAAGAATCTCTCTTTGGATAAGTCGGTTGTAGTTGCTACAGGAATCCACGATTCAAACGCTTCGCTTCTTCCGTATCTTGCAAAGAACTCGGGCGAAGATTTCATCCTGAATTCCACTGGAACATGGTGCGTTTCGATGCACCCAAGCCCGAACGGGGAGAAAATCGCCGTTTGCGCGGACGACGACATCGGAAAAGTCGTCTTCTTCAACAGGAGCGCGCTTAATTTTCCGGTGAAGACTTCGATTTTCCTTGGGGGCATGGAACTTGATTTCTACGCCAGGCTTTTCAGGAAGGCGAACGGAAAAAACGATGACTTTTTCCCGGCTTCCGACATGGAGAGCGCGAGGAAGATTTTTTCTGAGAAAAATATCTTCGTGCTTCCTGAACTTGTGAAAGGTTCCGGTCAGTTTCCAGACTTTGAGAGCGGAATCTGGCAGGACGGAACCTTCTATAAAAAAGACGAGCTTGAGAAAATGGAAAGGCTTCCTCCGATTATTCACGATGAGAAACTTTTCTGGGCTTGTGCTGTGATTTCTGCGGTGATTCAGTCGGAGACGGCGTTCAGGCGTGCGGGGCTTTCGGACGGAACCTGGATTTTCACGGAAGGGGGCTTCAGGAAGAACGCTCTCTACAATTCGCTTTTGGCGAGCGTGCTTGGAAAAAACAGGGTCTGCACGACTTCGCTCAAGGAAGCCACTGCCCTTGGAGCTGCAATGACTGCCATTATGGCAAGGGACGGAAAAAAGCTTTCCGATTTTGAGCCTTTGATTGACATTGAAAAAAATACCGTAGGCGGAGAAGATGCCGGCGGTTACGAATCATACAAGAAAGAATGGATTTTAAAAGGAGCTTTGAAAGAAAATGAAAGTAACTGAATCAAAATGCGTGCAGGGATTTATCAGAATGTGCACTGACGGCTGGGATTTGGGCTGGCACGAAAGAAACGGCGGAAATCTTTCATACAGGATGAAGGACGAGGAAGTCGCGGAAATCAAATCCAATTTTACTGACAAAAATGAATGGCAGGACATAGGCACATCGGTTCCAAATCTTGCCGGGGAATATTTTATCGTAACTGGAAGCGGAAAGTTCATGAGGAACGTGCAGCTTGACCCGGAGGCCAACATCAGCATCATCGAAATCGACAAGGCTGGCGAGAAGTTCCGCATCCTCTGGGGCATGAGGGACGGAGGAAGACCCACGAGCGAGCTTCCGACGCATCTCATGAACCACGAGGTGAAGAAGCTCGCCACGAACGGAAAATACAGGGTCATCTACCACGCCCACTGCACGAACACAATCGCCCTCACGTTCGTGTTGCCGCTCAAGGATGAGGTTTTCACGAGGGAACTGTGGGAATGCGCCACCGAGTGCCCTGTCGTCTTCCCCCAGGGAATCGGCGTAGTGCCTTGGATGGTTCCGGGAGGAAGGGCGATTGCCGTGGAGACGAGCAAACTGATGAAGGAATACGATGTCGCCATCTGGGCGCACCACGGAATGTTCTGTGCCGGCGAGGATTTCGACTTGACGTTCGGTCTCATGCACACGGTAGAAAAATCCGCGGAGATTCTTGTGAAGGTTCTTTCAATGGCTCCGAAAAAGATGCAGACTATCCAGCCGCAGGAATTCCGCGATTTGGCGAAGGATTTCAAAGTGTCGCTTCCAGAGAAATTCCTGTACGAGAAAAATTGACGATTTTCAACTATCAATTTTCAATTCTCAATTAGCAAACCGGAGGAAATATGGGATTTTATTTTGACGATTGCGAGGGCATTTACCGCCAGTCTCAGGGGGACATTCAGCATACTCTTTCTGTGATGGCGGACAGGTACATGGGGGAGAATCCTGAGCATGAGTACACGGCCAGGCCTTTCACAATGGACGGAATCATGAGGAACAAGGACTACCGCTATGTCTTCGACGGAAACGCCTTTTTTCCGAAAGCCGAGGACGGAAATTATGTCTATCTTTGGGGAAAAATCCGCCGCGGTGGGGAAGGCGCGCTCCGCTTCACCTTGATTCCATACGGACCTGTAAAAATGTGGATGAACGGAAGCGAGGTCTTCGCGTCCGATTTCGTCGCCGAGCGTTTCGATGACAATCCCATCACTTTCGACATTCCTGTCCAGAAGAGCTGGAACAATCTTGTCCTCCGCTTCACAAAGACCCGGGCCGGTTTCGGGGCAGAATTCGGGACCTGGCTTGGAAAACTGGATTATTACTTCATGCATGGCCGCAGTGACTGGGAAGAGATGGAGGGCTTCGACTACACTTGCCCCACGAACGAGCGCATAACGGATTTTCCCGGCGGAATCGAAAAAATCCTTACCCCAATGCCTGACTGGTCTGACAGCCAGAAAAAAGCTGGAAACATAGGACGAATTTTTGAAGAAGAGAAAATTGCCGGAAAGAAGATTGTCTGCAGAAGCTCCTTCGTTCTCCACAAGCCTTCTTC
>CAMHLH010000336.1 GCA_946185925.1 uncultured Treponema sp. | reverse complement strand
CTGTCCTTTTTGTCCAGGTCGGCCTTGTATTCTGCCTCCTTTGACGAGCCAGCTTCTTCAAGGACTTTTGCCATTGTCGAATCGAAGTGAAGTCCACTTCCGTCCCCGAGTCCGAAAAGCGTGTTTTCAGGCTGGCTTTTGTTCATGTCGTCGAAGGCACCGACGCTTTTCTGCAGCTGCTTTGCGTTTTTCATGAAGGCTTCCACACTTGAGATTGATGCTGTCTTTGTGTTTTTGTCGTAGATTACCCACATCTCGTTCTTGTTCAGTGCGGCTATGTATTCTTCGATTGAGTTGAACGTTCCCGAAATTGCTGCTGAACTTGGTTTCTGATTTCCCCTGTTCACTCCGTCCATGTCCTCGGCTGTCGGCTGTCTTCCCGTTCCCTGCGGTCCTCTCGGCTTCCAGCCTTCCGGCACTATCATGTTCTGTCCCAGGGCCGCCTTCTGCGCTTCTGGATTGTAAGGGAACTCCGTGTCCTTCAGGAAGTTGTTCAGTGATTCTTCGATTGTCTTTTTGAGATGCTCGTAGTAGCTTCCCTTGTGGTAGAGGCCGTCTTCCGATTCTTCAAGGGTGAGGAGATTTCCGCTTTCGTCCTTGAGTCCGAGCGAGTTGATGTAGAGGGCGAATTCCTTCGAGAGTCCCTCTGAAATCGCCTTGCTTTCTGAATCGAGTCCAGCTCTTGCCACGCCCAGTTCCCATTCGTAGGCTGCGTCGGCCACGTTCAGGTTCGTTATCGGGCACCAGTCCATGCTTCCCATGACCGCGTCGCTTTCCGTCATGACCGCGCCTATCGCCTCAAGGTACTTCTTGTATTCCGGCGCGTCGCCCGTGGCTCCCATCAGCGCGCTCTGCGCACCGCCACCCGACATTCCGTATGTGAAGTATCTCTCTCCGTCTCCTGGGAGCCTGTCCTTGTTGTAGCGGATGTAGCGCACCGCCGCCTTGAAGTCAGTGACACCTGCCGGCGCGCCGTGCGTCCTGCCCCTCGCGCCCGCGTAGACGAAGATGAAGCCCGCGTCCGTGTATTCCTTCACGTTCGGGACGTAGCCCTGCGGAGGCGTGCATTCTGAATATCCGGGGGTCTGGATTGGCATGACGAAAGGCGCGTCCTTTGCCGTAAATCCGCCTGCCTTTTTCTGCTTGTTCACGGTCACTGTCCATGTTCCGTCCCCGTTGTCCTTTCCGTTGAAATACGAGCCTGGGACGAAGATTCCGAGGTTCTCGTATGCCGTGTCTGCCGGCTTTGAGACGTACTGGATTCTGGTCTGGTAGTATACGTTGTCTTCCTGATTGTACTTCCATGCGGTCATGTCTATTTTTGGGACATTGGAAGCCGATTTTGAAGATGACTCTGCGTCAGTAGAAGCGCATCCTGTGAAAAAAAACGAGATTCCAGCCGCCATGACAGCAAGTGAAATTCCTTTTGAAAATTTGGAAAAAATTGAATGAAGATTCATCATTGCACCTCTCAAAAATAAGATGAAAGAATCAGTTGATATCAGACTTTTCTTTTACAGTTGAAAGTCTAGTCTTGCTGAAAAAAAATGTACAATGCCGATTTTTCATCTAGCTATGATTTTTTTGCATAGTGAAATACAATCTGAAGAGGGGGGCGATTATGTTTGAATTGAGACAACTTGAGCACTTCCTTGCGGTTGTGGAATGCGGGACAGTTTCCAAGGCGGGGGAGAGGCTCAACATCACGCAGCCGGCCTTGAGCCGGTCACTGCAGAACCTTGAGTGTGAATTGAAGACGCCTCTTTTCGCCCGCAGCAAGAACAAGGTGACTCTCACAAAAACCGGCGAATTCGCAGCCCAGTACGCAAGGAAAATCCTTTCCCAGGCAGACGAGATGGTGGAGCAGGTGAGGCTCTTCCACAAGTGCGACACAAAAATCATAATCTCCTCCTGCGCCCCCTGCGAACTTTTGTTCTCCCTGAGAGACCTCGTAAAGGAAACTTACGGGGGAGTGGACTGCGAGACCCTTGTCGAGGATGAGAGGAGCATTGAAAGGAACCTTATGGAAGGCAAGTGCTCCATGGGGCTTTTTTCGGGGAAGGTCGAGAACAAGTCCTTCATTCAGTTCCCCCTGAAAACGGAAAAGCTTTTCGCCATGATTCCCCTGGACAACCCGCTTTCAAAGGAGAAGAGTCTTTCTTTTGACCAGATAAACGGGGAAGCCGTGATTCCCTTCCCGTTGAAGGGCTACTGGAACGACCTTCTGGAAAAGAAACTGCCGGACTCGCATCTCCTGTACCAGTCCGACATTCACGCTTTCGACAAGGTTGTCCATTCGTCCAGCCTGATAAGCTTCGAGTCCAACTTCCTTGAAATCGGGGTTCCCGGCCACGCAAAAATCCCCATTTCAGACCCTGAGGCTTCCATCACCTACCATCTGGCAATGCTCAGGACCTCAAGAGAGGAATTTTCCCTGCTTGTCAAAAGGCTGGGGGAGGTGCAGATTGCTTGAATCGATTGAAAATTTGGGCTTGGCCTTTCGCCTTTTTGAAAGTCAGGGCATATCGGCATTTGTCTATGAGCCAGGCAAAACCGAAATCGAAAAATTCGACGCTGGACTCCGCCGGGACTTCTTCTCAAATGAAGATTACGGGAGAATCAAAAACTGGATTGCAAAAGAGTGCAGCCAAATAGGGAATATTTATCTGCTTGAGGATTTTTTGAGACTCTGCATGGTCGTGGTTCCGTTCTTGGCGCAGGATGAAGAAAAT
>CAMHLH010000335.1 GCA_946185925.1 uncultured Treponema sp. | reverse complement strand
ACGAAAGACCCTGCCCGCGACGGACGGAACTGGTATTCGTACTGCGCCGCCAATCCTGTTGATTTCTTCGACGCTGACGGCTACGAAAAAGCCGCCAACAACAGTCAAAGCTCTTATGCCAACGCCGCCGGCAACACCGAGTATTGGATGCAGGATGAAGAGTGGGGAGATGACCCGATTGGTGGAGGTGACAGAACCTATGTCTACACGGATTCCAACGGAGTGGTGCACGGAGAGTTCATGTCGAATTCCGGTTGTGCTGTGACGGCCTTTGCCGAAGCCGCCTCTGATGTCTACGGAATCGACATAACGCCCGATATGCTGAACGGAAAGGCTGAATTCTTCAATGGTGATGAGTTCGACAAGACAGCCGCCGCCTCGGCCTTGAACCTTGGTATCGAAAGGTCGGGCGATGGTGCTGATAAAGTCACTGAGTTCATCAACGAAAAAATCAATGAGGAAGGCAAAGAATACGGCCTCGTCGTGAAGACCGAGATTGGCCCGAATCAGGACTCTCCTCATTTCGTGTCTGTTGCGGGATTGGCTGGCGAGGACGCTAACGGAAGGGCATCGGTTCCAGCCACGGCGACTTCAAGAAATGATACGTCTCCTGGCTATGGCCGCGCCGAAGCCGGTTTCTCCAACCAAGACGGGGAACTCCGCGCCGGCCTCTGCGACAACTCCTACGCCTATGCCGTAAGCTCAAATTGCAGTAAATAACATCCCCAATTCGTATGGCAATTCCCTGGGGGAAAATAGCCGCCAATGAAAAAAATCCCGCTGCCCGTCAAGCCTTGCCTGACAGACAGCGGGATTCCTTTATGCATTGTGCGCTCTATTTGCAGAAACGCAATGCGCAATCAGAAATGCTGAATCAGAGCGGAATGTTTCCGTGCTTCTTGCAAATCCTGTCCGAAGAAACTTTGTCCTCAAGAAGCTTGAAGCTCTGGACGACCCTAGCCCTCGTCTCTTCCGGGTTGATGACGGCTGAGATGTAGTCTCTCTGCGCCGCGATTGTCGGTGTCATGAACGTCGCAGTATATTCGGCTTTCTTCTGTTCCACCAATGCCGCGTTCGCCGGGTCCTTCATTTCCTTCGCGAAGAGGATTCCCGTCGCGCCCTCGGCACCCATGACGGCGATTTCAGCCTTCGGCCATGCGTAGACGAAATCGGCTCCGAGATGCTTCGAGCACATAGCGATGTACGCTCCGCCGTAGGCCTTTCTCGTGATGACTGTGACTTTTGGCACAGACGCTTCCGAGTAGGCGTAGAGAACCTTCGCTCCGTGGCGGATGATTCCCTTCTGCTCTTCCTGCGGGCCTGGGAGGAAGCCTGGAACGTCAACGAAGTTCAGGAGCGGAATGTTGTAGCAGTCGCAGTAGCGGACATGGCGGGCGATTTTCATGGACGCGTCGCAGTTCAAAAGTCCGCCGAACGATTTCGGGTTGTTTGCGACGATGCCGATTGTCTTTCCTTCGATTTTTGCGAAGCCTGTCACGGCGTTCTGCGCGAATTCCTCTTCCGTCTCGAAGAAAGAGTCGTCGTCGACCACGGCGTTGATTACGTCCTTTATGTCGTATCCTTTCTTGCTCTCTTCCGGGAGAATCGTCTTTATCGCCTCGATTTTAGCCTCGTCGAATTTGTAGCCGGCCTCGGTCTTTGAGCCGAACAGCCCAAGCTTCGTCTTCGACTTGTCCTCGAACGGAGCCTTGTCGCCGTAGTAGTGCGGAATGTAGTCGAGGAGCTTCTTCACTTTCTCGTAGCAGCCGTTCTCGTCCGCGCACCTGAAGTGGGCGACACCCGACTTCTGCGAGTGGATTGCGGCTCCACCGAGGTCTTCTTCCGTGATGTCCATGAACATGACCTGCTTTACGACTTTAGGACCTGTGATGAACATCTGCGAAATCTTGTCGACGGTGAAGATGAAGTCCGTGAGTCCAGGAGAGTAGACGGCTCCACCTGCGCATGGTCCTACGATGATTGAAATCTGTGGAATCACGCCTGAGGCGCGCACGTTCTGGTAGAAGATGTCGCCGTATCCGCAGAGGGCGTCGACGCCTTCCTGGATTCTCGCTCCGCCCGAATCGTTCACTCCGATTACAGGGCACTTCATCTCGATTGCCATCTTGATGACCTCGGCGATTTTCTGTCCGTGGACTTTTCCGAGCGCGCCGCCCTGGACTGTGAAGTCCTGCGAGTAGATGGCGACTTTCCTGCCGTTTACTGTTCCGAATCCTGTGATTACGCCGTCGTATGGCAAGTCCTTCTTGTCCATTCCGAAAGCCGTGCACTGGTGGCGGGCTGCGGAGTAAATCTCCATGAAGCTTCCCTCGTCGAGGATTGCGTTGATTCTTTCGATTGCGTGGAGTTTTCCCTTCGCGTGTTGTTTCTCAATGTTGTAGTCCATTTTTTTCCTCTTGCAAATCTTTCAAACGATTTCCACCGTTTTCAATTGTTTTCAAAAAAAAGTGTAATTAGAGCGTTTTAAACTGTCAATATGACATTTTCTTAAAAAATGTCAAAATAAAATTAACTCCGCCAGAGCGTCAGAGTCCTGAAAGAAAATCTCCGGCTCTCTTTAGCGAGTATTTTTTGAAAAGCTTTCCGGCTCCCCTTGAGAGGTCGCTCTCCGATGGAATCCACGGATATTCATTTCTAAGCTCGTCGATTGCCTTTCTTGCCGAGCCTGCGTTCTCTTCGACCAGCTTCTCGTATTTCTCCGTCTTCATGTGGATGTCGTTGAAGATGGAGAAAC
>CAMHLH010000334.1 GCA_946185925.1 uncultured Treponema sp. | reverse complement strand
AATTGGAAAACTTGTTTGAGAAGATAGGAAAATACTAATATGACGACCCTGTGAATCATAAAAATGGGAAATTTGATGTGGTCACTGAAAATGAAGGCTCATATATTTTTTATGAAGCGAAATTCAGGGAGATGAAATTAGACAAGGCTCTGATTGAAAACGAAATTCAACAAGTAAACAAGACAGGTCTAATCTGTGAAAAATATGGCTTCTTCTCAAAATCCGGCTACAAAGATATTGATGATGAATACAAAAGCCATTTGATACTATACACACTGGGCGATTTATACAGGGCTTGATTGCAAAGGTAAAAAACGGCCACTGGAATTGCGCACTTTTCTTCATTCAAGAGCGGCATTCCAGCGGCCGTTTTCATTCAAAATCAGACCTTGAACTTGTCCACCTGGACACCGATGTTGTTTATCGATTCGTCCATCTGCCTTGAAAGCTCGGAGAGGGCGGCTCCAGTCTCGTTTATCCTTCTTGCGCCTGAAGACATCTCGTCCATTCCGTCCTTTATGCTGAACGTGGCCTCCTGGAGGACCTTTATCTCGTCCAGAATCGCCTTGTTTCCCTCGGCCATCTCGAACGAAGCCGTCTTGACCTCGTCCGACGTGTCGTTCATGCTGCCCAGAGCCTTCGAAATGAGTTTTTAGCCTTCATTCTGCTCGAACATGGCGTTCGTGATTTCCTGAACCAGATTGTTTGTCGCGTTGATTCCGCCGGAAACCTCGTTGAACGCGTCCTGGGCGACCTGGGACGCCGACACGATTTGCTCGATTGAGCCTGTGATTCTGGAAAGCTGCTGTCCGATAGTCTGCGACTGGGAGCTTGAATCCTCCGACAGCTTCCTGATTTCGTCCGCGACGACGCTGAACCCCTTTCCGGCCTCGCCGGCGTGGGCGGCCTCGATTGCGGCGTTCATGGCGAGGAGGTTCGTCTGCTCGGCGATGCCGGAAATGACGGTGTTGGCCTCCTGCAGGGCCTGGCTCTCGCTCACGATTTCGGCGATTTTCGCGTTCACGTCGTTCTGCGTCTGCACTCCGATTGAGGCCTTCCTCTCAAGCTCTGAGAACGAAGCCGCCATCTTCTGGACGGAAGCCGTGACGGAATTGATGTTTCCAATCATCTGCTCCACGGCCACGCTGGCCTGGGTGACGGAAGAACTCTGGGCGTCAATCATGCGGTTGAGCGACTCGATGTTGGAAGCGATTTGGTTCACGGCTCCGGCCGTTGAATGTACGGACTCCGTCTGGGCGGTTATCTGCTTGTCCATCGACTCAATGTGGCCGATTATCTGAGAGATGGAAGAGGTCGTGTCCTCCGTGGAGTCGTGGAGGAGCTGTCCCGCGTTCAAAAGCTGCTCCTTGGACTCCTTCATCGCCTTCACAATCGACTGGAGCTTGGCGGCGAAATTGTTGAAGCCGTCAACCACGCGGCCGATTTCATTGTTGGACTCGATGTCGATTCTCTTCGTCAAATCGGCATCCCCGGAAGCGATGTTGGCGATTGACCTCTCCACGATTTTGAGCGGACGCAGAGCCGCCATCAAGACGAGAATAAGGACGACGCACACGCCACCGGAAGAAAAAAGTGTTCCAAGCCCCATCAAATTCCTGACTTTGTTGGCGACCCGCTCTATTACACTCTGTTCGAGGGAAATCAAAAGCGTCCATGGAGTCGACTCCACAGGCTCGTAGATGTAGAGGCGGTTCGCCCCCCTCTTGTTCTTCAGCCAAAAATTCCCGGAATTTCCAGAAGCCGTGTCCCGCACGATTTCATCCAATCTTCCGCCAAGAACCTCGATGTTGGCCTTAAGCTCCGCATCGCCTGCAGTCGAGACGAAAACAGACCCGGTTGAAGCAACGAGGCTTGCATATCCCCTTCCAGGCAGTTTCAGGCTGCTCAAGAAATTCGTCAACTCCTGAATCTGGGCAACACCGCAGAAGAAACCGATTGTGCTTCCGTTGACCTTCGCGGCCTTGCAGACATGGACGACAGTCTTTCCAGTCGTCTTTGAAGTAACCGGATTGTCGATGAAGGTGTTGTTTCCCTCAAGCATGATGCCTTTGAAATAATCGCGCTCGGAGACGTTCGTCACGTTTCCTGTGTCCGAATAGAAGCCGCCGTCCTTGTCGACCCACGCCACATAGTCGAAGACGCGCTCCCTCGAGTCCGTCGTCGTCAAAAGCCAATCCACGATGGTCTCGGTGTCGCCGCTGTCGACCACATCGCTGCTCGTGTAGAAATCAAGAAAGGCGAAATTCTCGGCGCACGTCTTCGTCATGAGCTTTGAATAGACCGAAGCCAAATGCGAATTCTGCTCGATTGAATCGTTCCTCACATCGTTTTTGGTCAAGCCCGCAACGATTAGAGCCTGGGAGACGTTCATCACCACCATTATCGAAGCGATGACTCCTGCAACGAAGATGAAAAGCTTGCCGGTCTTCTCCTTTTTGATTTTTGCAATAGTGTTCTTAACATTTCCATTCATGGAAAATTCCTCCTAAAAATATTTGATTGTGATTTGCTCCGGCAATGCAGAAAAATTCCGCGGCCGAATCAAGTCAGATACTTCTCCACGAATTCATCGGCGGAGAGCGGCTTTGAAAAATAATACCCCTGAAGGTAGTCGCAGCCCAAATCCCGCATCCGGACAGCCATCTCCTCGGTCTCGATGCCCTCGGCAGTGACGGAGAAGCCCATCTCCTTGAACGCCTTGACCAGCATGGGAACAATGCTGTCCTCCGTCTTGAAAT
>CAMHLH010000333.1 GCA_946185925.1 uncultured Treponema sp. | reverse complement strand
GAGGGCTGCCGCTTCGACGGGCCTGCCGACGGCGAATCCGCCATGAAGGAGACTTCGGGACTCACCGTGAAGGACTGCTTCATGAATTTGCGCTATCCCTTCTGGCACATGTCCGACTCGAAAATTTTGGGGACAACAATGACGGAGAACTGCCGGGCGGCACTCTGGTACGACAGGGACATAGAAATCGACGGATGCAGGATTGGGGGCATAAAGGCCTTGAGGGAATGCGGTTCTGTCTCCATCAAAAACAGCGTTGTCAATTCCCCTGAATTTATCTGGAAGTGCAGTGATTTGAAAATCGAGAATGTGGAAATCGAGAATTCCGAGTATCCGTTCTTCGAGGTCGACGGAGCGAAAATCAACAACCTCGACTTGAAGGGAAAATATTCGTTCCAGTACTGCAAGGATATCGAAATCTTTGATTCTCATCTGGACACGAAGGACGCTTTCTGGCACTCCAAGAACGTCACCGTGAAAAACAGCGTGGTGAAGGGCGAGTATCTCGGCTGGTATTCCGAGAACCTCAAGCTGGTGAACTGCCGCATAATCGGTACCCAGCCGGTCTGCTACTGCAAGAATCTTGTTCTTGAGAACTGCGTCATGGAGGACTGCGACCTCGCATTTGAGAGAAGCTCCGTGAACGCGGTGGTCGAAGGAAAAATCGACAGCGTGAAGAATCCGCTCTCTGGAAGAATCGAGGCCGACTGCATAGGAGAGCTGATTCTGGAGGACGGCGTTGTGGACAAGACCGCCACGGAGATTGTCTGCCGCAAGAGCGGATGCAGATGCGCCTGATTTTTTAGGGCATCCGGCGTTTTTCCTCGCTTATTAGCCTTTTTGCGTGTATCCTAAATTCAGAAAGGAAATCCACAAAGGAGGTTTTTGAGAATGCAGTCGTGGAGAAACGTTTATTTTTTGAAAGCGGGAACGGAAGCGGCCGAACTTTGGGGCTGTGTCCGCTCCCTTTTTCCTGGGCACAAGCTGCCGGAGAAAGCCCCAAAAAAACTTTCCTTTGAGGAAGGTGACGAGCTTTTTTCATGGAATTGCCCTAGCGACGAAGAGGAACTCGTCGAATTCATCTTTTCAAGAAGCGGCTGCGCGTGTCCGGTGTCGCTCAGGCTAGTCTTCGACAGGCGCATTTCGGTTGTCAATGGCGGCAAAGTCCAGCCACTGTTCTATGAGGAACTCTGGGACGATGGTGCCTCCGCTTTCTGCCGCCAGTTTTTTTCGCTGATAAGGAAGTTGGTTCCGAAGAACCAGATGGGCGGAAAATTCATCGACGACAGGGCGGAGGCGAAGAAGATTTTTTTGAAGACCGACTGCCTTCCTTTAATTCCCCTCGACGTGAAAGATTTTCAGAAAAAGATAAGCGACTACATTGAAAAATCTCTGGACGGTTCTCTTCCGGCTTCCGTCAAATTTTTCTCCGACGGCGACGGTCAGTTCTTCTTTCCCGAAAGCTGGATTCCAAGGCTTGTTGATGAACTTTGGTTTTTGGGCGTGAATTTCGTGAAGTCCTGCGGTATCCAGTCGGCCATGACAAGAGAGAATTTCCTGCAGATTGATTCCCGGCTCCGAAAAAGGGACAGGGCTGCAAGGAGGAACGAGCGCGTCAAGGAAAGCTTCTTCGGGAAAATCGACGCCTTCATCGAGGGGGAACGCGAGAATGTCTCCCGCTACCTTCTGTCCAGGACCCACGTCTTGATAGAATCCTCTGGAAGCAAGAGTGTCGACCTCTTTCCCTCTGATTTCGGACTTGAGCCTGGAGGTCGCCTTTCCGACGACGATTCTTCATACGCGCTTTTCTTCGACAAGATTCTTTGCTCCGTGGATTTGAAAAAGGCCGCCGATGAAAAGGTAGGAAGTTTTTTTTCAAGCGTCCTGAAATCCGACATGGACGAGCAACGTCTGGCGGAGGACAGAATTTCATTCCAGCTGAGGAAGAGGGGGCTTGAAATAGCCGATGTCGACAGATTGGCAAGCGGCAACGAGGCGCTGGAAAAGGAGAATTCAGCCTTAAAGAGAAAAATCGCTGACCTTGAAGAGCGGATTTCAATTCTTGGGGCTTCAAAAAACGAGCCGTCAGTTTTGGACGAGCATTCTGTCAGAAAGTCTGAGCTGGATGCGGCTTTCGCGAAAGTTGCCGCGCTCACCCAAAAGAACTCGGAGCTTTCGGCGGAGCTTGGCGAGACCCGGAAGGACAAGCAGGCTTTGGAGAGCCGCGTGGAAGCTCTTGAGGGCAGGGGACTTGCGTCCGTGCCGGATGGCGGCTGCATTGTCCTTGAGGTCCCGTGCGGGAAAAAGGAGCTTTTCTTCGGAGAGATAAGGGACTACCTCTACAGCTGCCTCTATCAGAAAATTGAGGACGAGAGGAAATCCCTGCCGGAAAACGAGGAGACGGAAGCTTCCAGAAAGCGGGATGTGCTTGAGTCGATTCTTTCGGAAAGGACTGCCGGCAGTTCCCAGTCGGCGACGAAGCTCAAGCTTGAGCGGCTTGAATCCATTCTCAAGGCGGCAAAGAAACCGTCGCTCGACGACCTTGCTCGGGAAGGCTTCGTGAAGATAAAGGGCACCAAAACCCACCCCAAGATGTACTTCTACGACGAACGCTACCAAGTGACCTTCTCCCTTTCCCCGAGCGACGACAAGGTTCCCATGAACAAGATGAAGGAAATCCGCTCCAGATGCTTCCTCTTCTGACCTGTCCGCTTTTTCAGTAGCCGAGTTTTCTGTCCACAAGGTAGCGGAGAGGTCTTCCGGCAATGAAATTTTCGAGGTCTTCAAGGAACATGGAGACGTTTTTGTCCTTTGTGTAGGGCAGCGTCATG
>CAMHLH010000332.1 GCA_946185925.1 uncultured Treponema sp. | reverse complement strand
GAGCTTTGGAAGCTCGTTCTGCGCCGATGCGAATTTCTCGAATTCGCACTTTGAGCCGCCGTTTTCCGCCTGCTCCATCAAGTATGCGCATGGAATCCCCGAAGGTCCGTTCAATACGCCTACTTTCTGCGCGAAGATTGACGAAGAGAGGGCTGCGAAAATCACAGCCGCCATTGTTCTTTTCATTTTTCAATTCACCTCGACTATGATTCTACCACTTTTTCGATTTCGCATTCGGCTATCGTTCCGTTCTCGTTCGGTTTGCTTCCTGCGTTCGCGTACATCATCAAAAGTCCGTTGCCGGCTTTCGGGTTCGTGATTACGAATGGACCTGCTATGCAGCCGCCCTCGCACGCCATGACTTCCACAAGGTTCGGAGTTTCCGGGGAGGCCGGGATTTTTCCGCTGTTGATTTGGCCGTATGTCGTGAGCATTTTCATGCCGTTCTTGTCGAGTCCGTTTATGACCGTCGGCCTGAGTATTCCCCTTGTCTTCTCGTCGAGCCTGAGCCTGACGCTCTCCGCGACTCCTCCAGTCTTCGCGAAGTTCCTTCCAGAGACTGTCGGGACGTATTTTGTCGGAATTGAGTCCTCCTTCACTTCGACTTTCGCTATCTCTATTCCCTTCGCCTGGAAAAGGGCCGCTATCTCCTCGACTGAAAGGACGTAGTCCACCTCGTCCGAGTCGAAGCCCTCGCGCCGCTTTGCGAGACACGGGCCGATGAAGACTGTGACGCATTCAGGATCCGCCTGTTTGGCAAGTTCTGCCGTGTAAATCATCGGGGATTTCGTTTCGCTTATGCATTCGGCGAGTTCTGGAACGTGGATTCTGACGGCGCGGACGTATGCCGGGCAGCAGCTCGTCGTCATCATCTTCTTTCCGCTTTCCATTCTCTCTGCGAATTCCTTCGCTTCCTTGTCCGCGGTGATGTCGGCTCCTATCGCCACTTCCCACACTTTGCTGAATCCAGACTGCTTGAGGGCTTCCTCCAGCTGTCCCGGTTTTGCCCTGAACTGCGCTCCGATTGCCGGCGCGTACATAGCCACGACTTTCTTTCCGTTCATGATGTGCTTTACGACGTCGAAAAGCTGCGATTTTCCCATCATCGCGCTGAACGGACAGTTCGACATGCACTTTCCGCAGAAGATGCACTTCTCATAATCGATTGTCTCCCTTCCGTCTTCGCCCTTCGTGATTGCGCCTACTGGGCATGCTTCCTCGCACGGAACGACTGTCTTTAAAATCGCGTGGTACGGACAGTTCTGGGCGCAGAGTCCGCAGTTGATGCACTTGCTCGCGTCGATTCTTGCCCTGTCTGTCACCTCAATCGCCTTTTTGGGGCAGTTCACCTTGCATGGGCGTGCGAGGCAGGCCTGGCAGGCGTCTGTCGGAAAATAGTGCGGCTTGACGCAGGCGTTGCACGCGCTTCTTATCATCGTGAGCATCGGCCACGTCGGCTTCTCTCTTTCGTATGCTTCTTTGACATATTCTGAGAGCGGCTTCTTTCCGTCCCAGTCCTCGACCGAGTGTCCGAGCCTCGCCGCTATTCTGATTCTGACGATTTCCCTGTCTTCTTCTATTGAAGAGCGTATCGGTTCCGTTCCGTCCGGGATTATTGTTTCTGGAATCTTTTCGATTTCGTCGACCGTTTTTTCATCGAGGAGTTTTCCTGCAAGCTGGAGTTTCATAATCTCCACGAGAATGCTTTTCTTGATGTTCGCTGCGTTGTTGTTTGTGTTCAGCATGATTCTACCGCCTCAAAAAAGATATTGAGAAATTATATCATTAAATGCTGGTTTGTAGTTTCTTCTTTTGAGAATAAATGAAGGCGAATGGGCATAAAAAAAGCACCTCGGATTTTTCCGAAGTGCTTCATGAGCTACGATGGACTCGAACCATCGACAGCCGCCTTAAAAGGGCGGTGCTCTACCACCTGAGCTAGTAGCCCATCATTCTTGCGAATGTTTTTCTAATATACAAAAAACACTTTTTTTGGTCAAGCGGAAAATTAGGAAGGGCGAAAAAAATCCGAACTCTTTTGAATTCGGATTTTTGCTTTTCAGCCTCGTTCTAGTTGAACTTGTAGTGGCCTGTCGAGATTATGTGGCCGTCGTTGTATACGTCGAACCAGATTTCCTTGTTCTTCGTCAAGTCGAGCGCCTCGTAGAATTCTTCGACGCTTGAGATTTTCTTGTCGTTCACGGCCGTTATGATGTCGCCCGCCTGGATTCTGAGGGCTGCTGCCGGTGAGCGCTCAAGCACGCTTGAGACTGCGACTCCCTTCACTTTGTCGTCCGTCACGTTGAGTTCCTTCCTCAAGTCGTCGTTGAGAGGGGAGGCGATGAAACCCGGCCAGAGCTTTGAGTTGTCGTTTCCTGAATCCTTCGAGCGTTCCTCGATTTTCACTTTGAGGGAGACTTCCTTTCCGCCTCTTATCACTTTGAATTCAGCTGTTTCTCCGGCTGGGAGATAGCCGACTTCGCGCATGAAGTCCGCCTGGTTCTTCACGCTCTTTCCGTTGAGCTCGATTACGAAGTCGCCCGCCTGCATTCCGCCCTTGTAGGCCGGAGAATCGATGAATACCTGCGAAGCGAACGCTCCGTGTTTGCCCTTTACGCCGAGGTTCTCCTTGTACTTCTCTGTCACGTCTGCGAGCGAGACTCCGAGCCAGCCGTAAGTGATTTTTCCGTTGGAGATGAACGAGTCGATTGCCTTCTTGATTGAGTTGATTGGGATTGAGAATCCGAGTCCGACACTTCCGCCTGAGTTCGACGCTATCCAAGTGTTGATTCCGATTACTTCGCCGTAGATGTTGACGAGTGGTCCACCTGAATT
>CAMHLH010000331.1 GCA_946185925.1 uncultured Treponema sp. | reverse complement strand
CCTCGCAAAGACATACGCTGATTTCGGTGCCGACTCAATCTGTATCAAGGACATGTCTGGCTTGCTCAAGCCGTATGAAGCTTACGACCTCGTGAAGGCAATCAAGGCAAAGTGCGATTTGCCGATTGAAATCCACTCTCACGCGACGACTGGTCTTTCAGTCGCCACATTGCTCAAGGCCGCCGAGGCTGGCGCCGACGTTCTCGACACTGCAATCTCTGCCATGGCTATGGGAACTTCTCACTCTCCGACAGAGACAATCGTCGAGATGCTCAAGGGAACCGAGTTCGACACTGGTCTCGACATCTCGGCCTTGCTCGAAATCGCCGCTTACTTCCGCGACATCCGCAAGCACTATTCTTCACTCGAGTCGAAGTTCCTCGGAGCCGACACTCGCATCTTGAAGTCACAGGTTCCTGGCGGAATGCTTTCTAACCTTGAGAACCAGCTCAAACAGCAGGGCGCTTCTGACAAAATCGACGACGTTTTGAAGGAAATCCCTCTCGTCCAGAAGGATGTCGGATACGTTCCTCTCGTTACACCGACTTCTCAGATTGTCGGAACACAGGCTGTGTTCAATGTCCTCTTCGGACGCTACAACAACCTCACTCAGGAATTCCGCGACCTCCTCGTCGGAAAGTACGGAAAAGTTCCAGCGGCTCCAAACGCCGACCTCGTCAAGAAGGCTCTCGAGCAGAACAAGATGGACGCTGCAATCACTTGCCGCCCTGCGGACAAAATCGAGCCGGAGTGGGACAAGATGGTCGAGGAGTCGAAGAAGAACGGTGGAAACGGTTCTATCGAGGACGTTCTCACATACGCAATGTTCCCGAAGGTCGCCACGAAGTTCTTCGAGACACGCGCGAACGGCCCTGTCGATGCTGAGAGCACATTCGCCAAGAAAGAGGCCGCTCCTGCTGCCAAGTCTGCGAACGGTTCTTACACAGTCACAGTAAACGGAACTGCCTACCAGGTTTCTGCGAACGGCTCTTCTGTCACAGTGAACGGAACTGCCTACGATGTCCAGTTCGGCGCCGCCGGTGCCGCTCCAGCAGCTGCCGCAGCCCCTGTTTCTGTCGGTGGCGAGGACGTGAAGGCTCCTGTCGCCGGAACATTGCTCAAGCAGTGCTTCGCCAACGGAACAAAAGTCACAAAGGGACAGACAATCATCATCGTCGAGTCAATGAAGATGGAGCTTGAGGTGAAGTCTCCTGCCGACGGTACAATCACATACACTGTTCCTACAGGAACTCAGATTCAGAACGGACAGACAATCGCCACAATCGGCGGTGTCGTGAAGGCCGCTCCTGCACCAGCCGCAGCTCCTGCCGCTCCTGCAGCCGCACCAGCCGCAGCCGCTCCTGCCGGTGGAAAAGCCGTGAACGCTCCTGTCGCAGGTACTTTGTTGAAGTACGCTGTCGCCGAGGGTGCTTCTGTCCAGGCCGACACCACAGTCATCATCATCGAGTCTATGAAGATGGAGCTTGAAATCAAGGCCGGCGCCGCTGGTAAGATTCACTTCATTGTTCCGACAGGAACACAGGTTGCTAACGGACAGCAGGTCGCTTCTGTTCAGTAATTCAGTTCGCTAGGAAAGGGTATTTAGTAAAATGGATTTGCAAAAGAATTTTAAAAGACAGGTTCTTGGTGTATCTCTCGCAATCATGGGAATCGCTTTCGTTTTGAGCATCGGTTCCAATGTCCTTGCGCAGACTGCTGATACAGCGGCTCCTGCTGAGGCTGTTGCCACAGATTCTGCCGTTGCCGAGACTGCGGCTCCGGCTGCCGATTCTGGCTCTGGTCTTTCAAGAAAAATCAAGGGGAGTGACGGAATTCCGAACATCGACCCTGTGAAATTCTTGAAGGGAATCTGGAACTCTACAGGAATTTCAAAAATCATCTCTACGAAGGGCGCTCCTGCCAAGACGGACGCTGACGATGTGGACCTCTACAAGCAGCCTTCTTCTCAGGAAGAGTACAACGAGATGATGGGCAAGGTTCAGGAGTTGACGACAGCCGACAACGACTTGCCAAAGACCACAATCAACAAGCTTCGCGTGGCGATTCAGGACCCGAACGCCAACGACGAGGTCTTGTCTGAAATCGTCGAAGAGTCAGCCAACCATGTGAAGGATTGGGGAACGGCTCCTGGCTGGCAGTCGCTCATCATGATGGCCATCGGCTTCCTCATCGTCTATCTCGGTGCCGGACGCGGATTCGAGCCGTTGCTCTTGATTCCAATCGGATTCGGAACAATCCTCGTCAACGCTGTCGGTGCTGGAATGGGAAATCTCCCTGACGGAATGCTCGCCATCATCTACAAGGCCGGTGTCGGAAACGAATTCTTCCCGATGCTCATCTTCATGGGAATCGGTGCCATGACGGATTTCGGTCCGCTCATCGCCAACCCGAAGACAGCCTTGCTTGGTGGTGCCGCCCAGTTCGGCGTGTTCTTCACGCTGTTCGGTGTCGCCGTCCTCAACATCTTCGGTCTCAACTACAACATCATGCAGGCCTGCGCCATCGCAATCATCGGTGGTGCCGACGGTCCTACTTCAATCTACGTTTCTGGAAAACTCGCTCCTGAATTGATGGCCGTCATCGCCGTCGCCGCGTACTCTTACATGGCTCTCGTTCCGATGATTCAGCCTCCAATCATGAAACTGCTCACGACAAAGAAGCAGAGAATGATTCACATGCCTAACCCAAGGCAGGTCTCAAAGGCCGAGAAGATTCTCTTCCCGATGATGCTCCTTCTCTTGACGATTCTCTTGTTGCCGCCTGCGGCTCCGCTCATCGGTATGCTCGCGTTCGGAAACTTCGTGAAAGAGTCTGGTGCCGCCGTCCGCCTTTCAAAGACGATGGAGA
>CAMHLH010000330.1 GCA_946185925.1 uncultured Treponema sp. | reverse complement strand
CGCTACCTTAATGGAATCTATGAAAGATTAAAAGAAGCAGAAGATGAGACAAATTGGACTGAAAAGGATTATAGAGATTACTACGGAGATGATTATAATCCATATGATTAAGCATCCGTAGATTCGAATACAAGCCCGCCCTAGGTGTGAAGTGCACTTCACACCTAGGGCGGGCTTTTTCGCACTTTCACCCCCTCCCCTACTTTCCGAACACCTGCTTGGCGATGTTCACGGTCGCCATCGCGTCCTTGCCGTAGAAGTCGGCGCCGATTTTCTCGGCGTAATCGGCGGTGAGGACGGCTCCTCCGGCGACGATTTTCACGGTCTTGCCGGCTTTTTCGGTGGCATCTCGGAGCATCTTTATCGTGGTCTCCATGTTGCCAACGGTCGTGGTCATGAGGGCGGAAAGGCCGACGAGTTTGATGTCCTGTTCGATTACGGTGTTCACGACGGTCTCATACGGAACGTTCTTTCCGAGGTCGATGACCGTGTAGCCGTAGTTTTCGAGCATCGCCTTCACGATGTTCTTTCCGATGTCGTGGATGTCGCCGAAGACCGTGGCGATGACGATTTTGCCCTTCTCCTCCTGCTCCACGCCGGAACTTTCCATGAACGATTTTATCACCCCAAAAGAAGCGGAAACCGTGTCGGCGGAAAGGAGGAGCTGCGGAAGGAATTTCTTTCCGACCTCGAAATCCTTTCCCACCAAATCCAGGGCGGGAACGATGCAGCGGTCGATTATGTCGACGGGAGCCTTCCCGGAATCGAGGAGTTTTTGGGTGATTTCCGGGGAAGAATCCTTGAAGCCCTTGCAAATCATTTCGATGAGCGTTTTCTCGTCGTCGGAGAGGTCGCTTGGAAGATTGACAGTCGAGGAATCTGAAGCGGAAGTGGATTTCGATTCGCTTTTCGATGCGGAATTCTGCTTGGCGGTCGCGATGTCGGCGGTGGTCAAGCCGTAGACTGGCGGATTCGTTCCGTTGTATTTTTCGATGTACGAAAGGCAGTTCTCGTCGTAGCCGGCAAGGGCGCGGTAGCCGTAGTAGGTCTCCATCATCGGCTCGGAAAGCGGATTTATGATGCAGGCGGTGAGCCCAGAGTAGAGAGCCATGGAGAAAAAGCGGGAATTCACGATGTCGCGGCGAGGAAGCCCGAACGAGATGTTCGAGACTCCAAGAATGAACTGAAGCCCCTGCGAGCCGAATTCTTCCTTTAATATGGAGATTGCACGGCAAGTTTCGAGTGCCTCTTTCTGCTGGGAGGAAACTGTCAACGTGAGCGTGTCGATTACGATGTCGCGGACCGGAATTCCGTACTTTGCGGCCTCGGCGATGATTTTCCTCGCCACGGCGCACCTTCCCTCGGCCGTAGGCGCGATTCCGTTCTCGTCGATGCAGAGGGCGACGACAGAGCCGCCGTAGTGGGCGACGAGCGGAAGCACCTTGTCCATCACGTCCTGCCTGCCGTTCACTGAATTGATGAGAGCCTTTCCGTTGTAGTACCTCAAGCCCTTCTCCAAGACCGGAGCCTCGCTCGAATCGAGCTGGAGCGGCGTGTTGAACGCGGCCTGAATCGTCTCCACAGCGTCCACCATCGTCTGAGCCTCGTCGATTCCAGGAAGTCCCACGTTCACGTCGAGGATTTGCGCGCCGGCGTTTATCTGGCTTTCCGCCTCCTCCAAAACGAAATTCATGTCGTGAGCCTGCAAAGCCGCCTTCACCTTCTTTTTTCCGGTCGGGTTGATTCTCTCTCCCACAATCTGCGGCCCTGCCCTGCCCCCGATTTGCACCGTGGAGTTGTACGAGCAGATGAAAGTCACATTGCGGAAGTCCTTATTTGCCGCGACACTCTCGGCGGAGAATTGCGGATTCGGGTTCTCAAGCACGGCTTTTTTCAGGGCGGCGATGTGGGCGGGTGTCGTTCCGCAGCAGCCACCGAGCAGTGCGGCGCCTTCCACCCGGTTCTTCAACTGCGACTCGGCGAACGAATCCGGGTTCACGAGGAAGACCGCCTTTCCGTTTATGACGGTCGGGATTCCCGCGTTCGGCTGAATCAGGACGGGCGTGTGCGAGTACCTGCAGAACTGCCTCGTAAGCTCCTCGCCGTCTGCAAGGCTTCCGCCGCAGTTGAACCCGAGAACGTCCACCCGGAGAGCCTCAAGGTACGTCACGCAGGTGAGAACGTCCGCGCCAGTGAGCGTCCGGAGGTTTTCCTGGAACGTTGGGGTGGCGACGATTGGAAGGGAAGTGTTCTCCTTCACGGCGAGAATCGCGGCCTTCATCTCGTGCAGGTCGCTCATCGTCTCGATTATGGCGAGTTCCGCGCCGTATTTTTCAGCCGTCGTCGCCGCGACCTTGTACGCCTCGTACGCTTCGTCGAACGTCATGTCGCCCATCGGCTCAAGCAGGCGGCCAATCTGTCCCGTGTCCCAGGCGGCATAGTGCATTTCCGTGTTGCCGTCTCTTTCGCATTCGCCAATCGCGTCGAGCATTATCTTCATCTCGGCCTTCAGATACTCTTCGAGCGTGTAGTCGGCCGACTCTATCTTGAGCGGATTTATCCCGAACGAGTTCGCGGTCAAGACGTTCGCGCCCGCGTCCAGATACTGCCTGTGGATTTTCTTTATCAAATCCGGATGCGTTATGGAAAGGTCTTCGGGAATGTCGTATTCCGTCACGCCCGAAGCCTGAATCATCGTTCCCATTCCACCGTCGAAAAACACCGGCTTTCCATTCTCTATCTGGGACTTCAAGAATTCCCTGAAATTTGGCTTCATATCATTTTCCTCCGATGGCTTTCAAAAAGCCATGCCGTTCGATTGTATCAAATTAGTTCTTGTTTTGTGCGGAATCTCAAAATAAAATTGGAAGAATGGAATC
>CAMHLH010000329.1 GCA_946185925.1 uncultured Treponema sp. | reverse complement strand
GTGAATTGATGCTTCGCATCCAGCCTGCTGATTACTATCGTTTCGTTCAGGTTGATTCAATGACAACAACTTTCGGTGGCGGCGAGGCGAACGTTGCGGTTTCTTTGGCGAACTACGGCGACGACGCTTACTTCGTGACAAAGCTTCCGACACACGAAATCGGACAGGCTGCTGTGAACTCTCTCCGCAAGTACGGAGTCCACACTGAGTACATCGTCCGCGGCGGTCCACGCGTCGGCATCTACTACAACGAGAAGGGAGCTTCTCAGCGTGGCTCAAAGTGCGTCTATGACCGCGCTGGTTCTTCTATCCAGCTCGCAAAGCCGGAAGAATTCGACTGGAACAAAATCCTCGACGGAGCTTCTTGGTTCCACATCACAGGAATCACACCGGCTCTCGGACCGAACATGGTTCAGGCTTGTATCGAAGGCTGCAAAGTCGCCCGCGAAAAGGGAATCACGACTTCTTGCGACTTGAACTACCGCGGAAAGCTCTGGACAAAGGACGAGGCCCGCAAGGCCATGACTGAAATCTGTAAATACGTCGATGTTTGTATCTCCAACGAGGACGATGCGAACGACGTGTTCGGAATCAAGTCTGAGGGAACAGACACAACTAAGGGCGAACTCAACAACGAGGGATACCTCTCAGTTGCCCGCCAGCTCAAAGAGAAGTTCAACTTCAAGAAAGTCGCAATCACTCTCCGCACTTCAATCAACGCAAACAGGAACCTCTGGCAGGCTCTCCTCTATGTCGATGACAAGGACTACGCTTTCTCTAAGCAGTACGACATGAACATCGTTGACCGCGTTGGCGGCGGCGATTCGTTCGGCGGCGGACTCATCCACTCACAGCTCAAGGGATTGAACACTCAGGATTCAATCAACTGGGCAGTTGCGGCTTCTTGCTTGAAGCACTCAATCATCGGCGACTACAACATGGTTTCCGAGGACGAAGTGAACAAGCTCGCCGGCGGCGACGGCTCTGGAAGAATCCAGAGGTAAAATTGCTTCGCAATTTTACCTCAACAAGAAATCGCTTTGCGATTTCTTGAGAGAGGGATTGAGGCCTCCACTCGGTTTCGGGTGGGGGCTTTTTTGTGTATTGTGTTTTTGCTTTCCCAATGCAAAAATGACTGTATGCAGATTTTTCATGGAAGCGGTAACCATTGATTTTTTAAGGAGCTATGAACTGTGAGAAACAAGTATTTCCCGGATGAGGAGGTTTCGGAGGACGATCTCTATTTCATCTGCTACATGATAGAAAGAGTCTCCAGGCATCTGCATCAACGGAACAGCTATGTGGTGAATTCAATCTCAAAAGACAAGTGGATTCATTTAATCAGTTGCGCTCAAGTTCTGCATTCCGAGAATCCTTTGAAAGTCGAAAATGACTGGATAGAGGAGAACAATCTGGTTTCTGGAGATTTTTTCATAGAGGATGTCGACCGCGAGCTGTGCGCGGAGATTCCGACTGCGATTCAAATGGGAAAAGTCTACAGCCGCCTTGTCCTGTCGACACTTTCCAGCGGCGAGGACTTCATCGACGCTCTAGTTCGTGTCTACAATAATCCGATTTGTTCCATAATCGACAACTACAACTGCAGCGCCTACTACGAACCGTCGTATGTCATCGAACGCGCCTATCTCAATGGCGGTTTCTAGCCGCTGCTGTTTTTCCCCGCAAAACAGCAGTGCGCCCAGCCCGTCAAAATGCGGAGACGCAAAAAAAAGCTGGGGCGGAATGACAAGAGAGTGTGCGCATGTTAAATTAGAGCGAGGTGGAATTATGATTTTGTATCACGGCAGCCCCAATAAAATCGTTGTTCCGACTTTCGGTCTTGGTGAAGAACGCCACGATTATGGAAAGGGCTTTTATTTGACCGCGGATTTGAACCTTGCCAAGGAATGGGCAGTCTGCCGTCCAGAATCGGAAAGTGGATTCGTCCATTCTTTTGAATTGGATACAGACGGCTTGGAAATTTTCGATTTTGAGAAAGAAAATATCTTGTGCTGGCTCAGCGAACTTATGAAGCATCGTGCAGCCGCAGATTCGAAACGATATCGGGTCCTTGCCGAAAAGTTCATCGCAAAATACGGAAGGGACACTTCTTATGCTGACGTCATAAAAGGCTGGCGGGCAAATGCGTCATATTTCTATATTGCGAAAGCTTTTGTTCGTGACGAAGTTGATATTGATATTCTTGAGGAGCTCATGCAGCTTGGCGGACTTGGTATTCAATGGTGCCTAAAGTCGGAAAAGGCGTATGCGCATTTGAAGAATCTTGATGAAATCATTCCTGTGGACTATCACGAGTTCAACGCTAAATACAACGAGCGAGACTCAAAGGCAAGAATCAACATGATGGCTCTGATTGATTCAGACAAGAACAATGTCGAAAAAGTCTTTAGCACGCTTGTTTAGGGGGAGACTATGAACGCTTATCTTGAATGTTATGTAAATGAGATTGTGGAAACCCAGGGAAAACTGTTTGAGCTTGTTGCCGATATGACTTCCGTTGATTTTGATGATTTTGTCAAACGATATATGACAGGAAAAACACGCCGCTATCTGGATAGGGCGGATGCCTATTTGAGCAATCTTGATGAAAAAGAATTGTTTGACTATTTTTGCAGGATTGACGGATTCACCCCCAAAAAAGGCGATTCGCCTTCAGGCTTTGCGCCGGACTGGATAGGCCAGTTTTATGCCCGGAGCCAGTGGCAGAAAAATATTTCCAGCGCAAAGTTGGTTTCGCTTGTTCCCCCAGATTTCATGATTGCCGCCTATGCAGGCCTGCATGATTTGGATTTGGATTTGGCTGTCGAAAAAGTTTTCAAGAATATGTCCTCAAGCCTTTGAGCAGCATCCAGCCAATGGCGGTTTCTAGCCGCT
>CAMHLH010000328.1 GCA_946185925.1 uncultured Treponema sp. | reverse complement strand
GAAAGGACGTGAAGGAGAAGCTTGAGGAGATGGTGAGGGCGTATGACAAAGACACGGGGGCGGCCTTGTTCGTGGTAAGCTCGGCATACCGCTCTTATACTTACCAGAACTGGCTTTTCAACCACTATGTAGAACAGGACGGACTTGAGGAGGCGGAGCGTTACAGCGCGCGCCCGGGAACAAGCCAGCACCAGCTCGGAACAGCGATGGACTTCGGCTCAATCACGAACGAGTTCGCAGAGACCAAGCAGGGCAAGTGGATGTACGAGCACGCGTGGGAGCACGGCTTCAGCCTGAGCTTTCCGAAGGGCTACGAACCGGACACGGGCTTCATGTGGGAAAGCTGGCACTTCAGGTACATCGGCGTGGAAGCGTGCAAATTGCAGAAGAAATACTTCAACGACATTCAGCAGTTCATGCTCGAATTCATAAACCTGTGGAAAAGTGAGAGTTGATAATTGAGAGTTGGGAATTTTAAATTGAGAGTTGAAAAATTGAATGGCAGAAGAATTGTTTTTTTGTGGGGGCTTTTGCTGTGCGCCGCCTCAATCCTTTTCTCGTGCGCGACGAACGACGCGCTTCTTTCGGATTCGGCGTTCGAGGACGGATTCTACGACTGCAGCTACGAGCGGGTCACGGAGAGCGTGCAGGCGGAAAGCCTCTATCTATCTTCCGGCATGGACTACTCTCTTTGGCAGAGCGGCACGATGAGCGGAACGGCGGTCGAAATCAATGGAAGGAAATTCACCCAAGGCGGATTCTACGACGACGAGGGCAGGCTTTCAGGGCTTGAACTCACGATAAACGCAGACGGAACGATTTATTCGGAGCAGAACGAAAGCGTGAGCGGAAAAGCATACGCGGACGGACGGATTTTCTGGAGCGGAGTTGTGGAAGAGCACGGCCAAAAGAAATTCGTGACCGAATACGCCTACCTCAGGAGAGTCTACGAAACATCGCTTGCCTCCGCGGCTCTCAACGGAAACTACAAGGTGAATCTCGACAGGCGGTTCGGGGAGCTTGAGTTCACGCTCAAAAACGGAATCGCAGAATCGGACGTCTCAAAATTCATCGTCGACAAGAACGGAGAGTTCAGAGGCAGGAACAGCATGAAAATCGTGCAGAAGCTTGGAGAGGAAGTCCAGGCGAACACGATTCTGGATGTCGCAAGCTACGGAAAAATCGATTCGGACGGAAAAGTGACATACAAGATGTACGCGGGAACTTCATCCGCAATCGATTCTGCTGATTCCTCAAACGAAAACGGAACGCTTTCCTTCACCGGAGAAAAAATCGCGCTTTCGGCAGAGGAAAACGAGAGCGACGAAGGGGCTGGAGAACCGTTAAATTCTTCGGCAGAGGAAAAACCATCAACGCAGGAAAATAAGAATCTTTCGCGACCGAATTTTCCCTCATGGTACAAAAACGAAGTCGAGGAGCGGAACGGAAAACTCGTTTCATGCGCCCACGCGTCGGCAAGAGGGAAAAGCGTCGCGAAAAACATAGCGCTGACCACGGCACTCTCGAAAATCGCAAGCCACAAGGCCCTTTCCGTGAAATCCGAGAGCAGCTCGAAACTCGACGGCGACACACGAAGCCTGATGGAATTGATAGAAATCATGTCGGAGAGAAAAATCGACTACGAAATGGAAGAAGAATACGCCGACAAGGAAAGCCAAACCTATTTCGTAAAAATCAAGGAGAAATGAAAATGACACTCAAGGAAGAAGCCCACGACTTAATCGAAAAATCAAGCGAAGCGGATGTCAAAAAAGTCATAGCCTATCTTTCTTCAAAGCTTCCGAAAAAAGACGACGCAAAGAAGAGCGTCGATAAAAGCGAGAGCGTCGTAATCTACACGGACGGCGGCTGCCACGGAAACCCGGGCCCCGGCGGCTGGGGAGTCGTCGTAATCGCGGACGGAGAAGCGAAGGAAGCGAGCGGTGGCGAAAAATTGACAACGAACAACCGCATGGAGCTCACAGCGGCAATCACCGCGCTCTCAATCGTCTTCAACACACCATCTTTCAGCGGCCGCAAAATCGAAATAAACACCGACAGCCAATATGTGAAGAACGGAATCACGGGCTGGGTCGCCGGCTGGAAAAAGAACGGATGGAAGACATCGGCAAAGAAGGACGTTTTGAACAAGGACCTCTGGGAAAAGCTCGACGAACTGAACACGGCCGTGAAACCGCTGTGGAAATGGGTGAAGGGCCACGCGGGAGTCGAATACAACGAAAGGTGCGACCAACTCTGCCAGGAAGAGATAGCGAAGTTCGAGTGAAAGCGGAAAACGCACCTAGTCTGAATGCGGTAGGATTTTCTGCCGCATTTGATTTTTTAACCGGCAAATTCTTCGTTTTTTTCCACAACTTTCAAATCATCTTCGGGGAGACGTTTCCGGTTGCTTCTTCTCCGTAGCCCATTCCTTTTTTTCATTGTCCTCTATTTTCATTCATTTTCCTTATGTCGTCTTCATCAAGGTATGTCCAGCCACCGGTGAAAAAGCATCTGCTCTTATCGTCACCGCCAGGGGTACATATTATCTCAAGATAGTTTTTGCCGTCGCCTGTACTATAAATAAAGTTGTAGAACGGAAATAAAAATCCTCCCCTATCGCACTTTACTAGTGGAATATCGATTTTATCATCGATTTCTTCGATAGAGGTATACTGAGGGATTTCGTCCAAAAAAGAGTACTTGCATTTTTTTCCACGGTGGAAAAAATCTTTTAGAATCTCGCCCTTTCGATTTTTGATTCTAAAAAAGCCCAACGCAATGTAATTAGCAAGTTGTTCTTTAGAAGAAAAGACAAAATCGCCATTCTCAGAATTGGTGAGAATCTCAAATATGTACCTATCGTTTTTAAAAACGAATATGATGCACGGATTCAAATAGCT
>CAMHLH010000327.1 GCA_946185925.1 uncultured Treponema sp. | reverse complement strand
GAACGACGCTGCCTGAGAATTTGAGCGGCGTCCATTTTCATTTCGTGGGGATAAAGGGGACTGGAATGGCCGCCCTGGTCGAGATTCTGAGCGCGCGCGGCGCCGTGATAACAGGAAGCGACGTTTCCGAGCGCTTCTACACGGACGAGGTGCTTGAGCGGGTGGGCATAAAGGCCCTTCCTTTCTCTGCCTCCAATGTTGACGCCTCTGTGGATTTCGTGGTCCATTCGAGCGCGTATTCGGCCGAGAAAAACCCCGACCTCGCGGAGGCCGCCCGGCTTGGAATACCGACGATGCTCTATTCCGAGGCGCTGGGGGCGGTGAGCGCGACCGCATTCAGTTCCGGGGTGTGCGGAGTTCATGGAAAAACCACGACGACGGGCCTTGTCGGCACGATTTTGAAGGAATTCGACCTTCCGAGCCAGGTGCTTGCAGGCTCCGTGATTTCATCGTTCGGGGATTCCTGCACCATGACTAGCGGCTCTTTTGGTTCTCCGTCATCTCCTTCGGCTCCTTCCGAAAAGTATTTCGTCGCCGAGACGTGCGAGTACCAGAGGCATTTCATGGCCTTCCAACCCAAGAAGATAATATTGACCTCCGTCGAGAGCGACCATCAGGACTATTATCCGACATACGAGGACATCAGGGACGCTTTCGTCGATTATATACTGAAGCTTCCTGAGGGAGGCACACTCGTCTACTGCGCGGACGACAAGGGGGCTGTGGAGACGGCGAAAATCGCGCTTTCCAAGCGGAGCGACATCCGTGCAGTCCCTTACGGGGTTGCCGCGGACGGAGACTTCAAGTTGACGTTCTCCTCTGTCGAGGGGGGGCGTCATTCGTTCAGCCTTGCTGGATTCGGTGACTTTTCGATATGCGTTCCGGGAGACCACAACGTGAGGAACGCCGCCGCCGCGGTGGCATTGTGCGTCGACATATTGAAGTCGGCCGGAAAAAGCCGCTCCGAGATTTTGGACAAGTACGTTCCTCTCGTCAGACAGGGGCTTTTGAAATTCGCGGGCGGAAAAAGGCGCAGCGAGATTGTCGGAAAGGGGAAGACGGCGAACGGCGAGGATGTCATATTCATAGACGACTACGGCCATCATCCTACTGCGGTGAAGACCACCCTCGCGGGGTTCAGGGAATTCTACAAGAACCACAAGATAATAGTGGACTTCATGAGCCACACATACACCAGGACGGCGGCTTTGTTGGATGAATTTGCGGCAAGCTTCGGTTCGGCCGACTGCGTGATAGTCAACAAGATTTACGGAAGCGCGAGGGAGGACGCGTCGGCGGCCAAGGTCACGGGCGAGATGCTCGCGGAGCGGACGAGGATGCACCATCCGTCCGTCGTGTACGCGGGGGAATTCGACGAGGCCGAGAAGGCCGCCCTTTCCATGCTTTCAAAGCCGTCGGGGGCGAAGGACGGATATCTCTTCGTCACGATGGGCGCGGGGGACAATTGGAAGGTCGGACGCGCGCTTCTTGAAAAACTTGGCGTAAAATGAAGGAAAATCAAAAAATTTGGGAGAATCAATAGAATGAATTCGATGACAGGATACGGCTTCAAGGAGGCCGTCGTTGAGAACACACAGATAAGCGTGGAAATCAAGTCGGTGAACAACAGGTTTTTGGACTTGAACATAAACATTCCGTCTTTCTTGAATCCGATTGAATCGAAAATAAGGAAGATTGTAAGCGAGAAAGTCGTGCGTGGAAAAGTCGATTTGACGATACGCGTGAAGGACATGAATTCCACTGCCAAGGTTTCGGCCGACACCAACGCGGCGAAAATGTACGAGAGCGCAATCAGGGAGATTTCGGAATCTCTCGGAAGGTCGGGCGACATACCGCTCGGATTGATAATCAACCAGGACGGAGTTCTGAACATCACCCACGAGTACGATGCGGAAAGCTACTGGGCCCGGATAGAGCCTGTGTTCAACGAGGTCTTTGCTTCCTTTCTCGAGGACAGAAAGAGGGAGGGCGAGAATTTGCGGAAGGACCTGCTCCAGAAGCTCGACACGCTGGACAAGTGCGCGGCTTTTTTCAAGGAATGGCAGCCCAAGATGGAGGAGAAGTTCCGGGAGCAGACCACGGCCAAGTTCAAGGAGCTTTTGGGGGACAGCGTGGACGAGAACCGCATCATGACCGAGGTCGCGGCCATGATTGTGAAGTACACGATAAACGAGGAGATTGTCCGTCTCCATTCGCATCTTAGCGTTCTCAGGAAGGAATTCATCGAAAATCCCGTCCCGGGAAAGAGAATCGACTTCATCTGCCAGGAAGCGAACAGGGAAATCAACACCATCGGCTCCAAGAACCAGTTCACGGAAGTCGGTGCCATGGTGATAAACGCGAAGGACGCCCTTGAGAACATCAGGGAGCAGAGCAAGAACGTTGAGTAGAAAGGAGGAATGAAAATGGCAGAGTACAGATTGAAGAAGGATTTGCGGGTCGCGATAAGCGGAAAGTCAGGCTGCGGCAACACGACTGTGAGCGGGCTTCTTTCCGAGAAGCTTGGTATCACCCTCATAAACTACACTTTCAGGCAGCTCGCCGCGGAGAAGGGCATGACGCTGCAGCAGGTGATTGAGAGCGCGAAGACGGACGATTTTTACGACAAGTACGTCGACACCCACCAGGTGGAGCTTGCCAGAAAGGAGCCGTGCGTGCTCGGAAGCAGGCTCGCCATCTGGATGCTCGACGACGCGGACGTGAAGGTCTACCTCATAGCCTCGGACGACACCCGCGCCAAGAGAATCCTGAACCGGGAGGGCGGAGACATCGAGGAAATCAAGAAGTTCACGGCGTTCAGGGACAGCCAGGATTCCGCCAGGTACATGAAGCTATACGGAATTGACAACAACAGCTATTCGTTCGCCGACATGAAGATTGACACTGCGG
>CAMHLH010000326.1 GCA_946185925.1 uncultured Treponema sp. | reverse complement strand
CTGGTACACCTACCCCGTCAGGGACGACCAGTGGTGGCGGGTAAAGGACAGCATCTTCAAGGCTTCGAGCTGGAGCCGGGAGAAAATCGGGGATTGAAAAATCCCCATACAGGAATAGAATCATATTCGACTCGAAACACTATTTTTATGGAGATAATTTTATGACAGAGCAGGAATTCGAATACATAATGACAATACGCAGAAAGGAAGACGTGTCGGGATTTTCAAGGGACACGATTCTTTCCTGCACGAAGGCCGGTTGGGTCAAGAACGGAAAGGTGACGGCTGAGGGAATGGAAGCCCTCGCCCCATACAAGGTCGACAACGCCATCATCATGGCGGCGGGAAGGAGCAGGAGGTGCATGCCGCTCTCGAACTACCTTCCGAAGGGGCTTTTCGAGATAAAGGGCGACACAATGGTTGAACGCCAGATAAAGCAGCTCCACGACGCGGGAATCAAGCAGATTGTGCTAGTCGTAGGCTACCTCAAGGACAGGTACTACGAGATGGCGAAGAAATACCCGGACCTCATCGTCATCGACAACACGGAATGGGAAGAGAAGAACAACATGTCGTCGCTCTACGCCGCGAAGGACTACATCAAAGCGTCATACATCTGCTGCTCCGACAACTGGTTCGCGCACAACGTCTACCGCGACTATGTGTACGACTCGTACTACGGCTGCCTCTACTCCGACGAGTTCTGCAACGAATACTGCGTGAAGGGACTCGACGACCGTGGATACATGACGGAGGTCAAGAAGGGCGGAGAGAAGGCCTGGTACACAATCGGAGAGGCGTTCTTCTCAAAGTCGTTCAGCCAGAAATTCGTCGACCTCATGGTGAAGGAATACTACGACCCCGACATGAAGTACATGCTCTGGGACGACTTCCAAATAAAGCACATAACGGAACTTTTGATGAAAATCAAGAGATACGACGACAGTGAATGCAAGGAATTCGACACGACAGACGACATCCTCCAGTTCTATCCGAACTTCAAGGAATTCATCGACCAGTTCTTCCAGGAGGACGAGCTGATTAATTCGACACAGAGAATCTCCTACCTCTCGAACTACTCTGACACCAAGCAGTATTCCGTCGTGGCGACCGAGCAGCTCACAGGAAGAATGCACGTGAACGAGAACCTCTTCGGACCAAGCCCGAAATGCCTGGACGTTCTGCACAACGCAACGATGGAGGATTTGTACCTCTACGATTTGACGAGGGAGGACGACCTTGCCATAGAAGTCTCGAAGGCCACCGAAATTTCGACGGACTCGATTTTCATACACTCAGGTTCGTCGGACGTAATCAAAACCATAATGACAATCGTCTTGAACAAGGACGACACGGTTCTCATCTCGAACCCGGCATGGAACTACTACAAGTCGGTCTGCGAACTTCGGCACGCGAAAGTCGCCCACTACGACGTGAAGCCTGGCAAGGACGCATACGAATTCGACATCAAGGGGCTGCTCTCAGAGGCAAAGAAGACGAACCCGAGAATCATCATCATCACGACCCCGCACAATCCGACCGGAGCCGTCATCTCAAGGAACGATTTGGAGAAGGTCATCAAGGAGAACCCGACCGCGCTCGTCATCGTCGACGAGGCATACCTCGGACTCTCGACAGTCACATACGACGCGAAGTACCTTTTGAACGCATACAACAACGTCGTCTTCTGCCGCACGTTCTCCAAACTCTACGGACTCGCCGGAATCCGAATGGGATACGGACTCTGCACTCCAATGGCCAAGCAGGTCTTCAAGCTCGACTTGAACCCGTTCAGGGTCTCGAACATCGGACGCAAGGTCTGCATCGCCGCGCTCAAGGACAAGGAATACTACTCGAACCTCACGAAGACGATAATCAAGCTCAAGGACGACTTCATCGGCGAAATCAACAAGATAAAGGGAATCAAGGCCTACAAGTCGGCCGCGAACTTCATCTTCATCCGCTTCAACGAGAACCTCGGCGAGAACGACAAGGAAATCGACGTGCAGGCCCTCAAGGACTACCTTTCGAGCAACGGCTACCTCACCCGCCTCTGGACGGAAGGAAGCCACCTTTCGATGAGAATCACAGTCGCTCCGAAAAACGACATGGACAAGGTTCTAGGACTCATAAAGGAATTTGTGGAGAAATAGCGCATCATGATTTTTCTACCACTCTACATAGACCCTGGGACCGGCTCCATGCTCTTCTCGATTTTGATTGGAGCCGCGGCCACCCTCTTCTTTCTGGCGAAAGCCCTTCTTTTGAAGCTCAAGCTCGTCTTCGCCGGGAAAAAGGGGGCGCAGGAGGACAAATCATACAAGAAATACGTCGTCTACTGCGAGGACAAGAGGTACTGGACTGTCTTCCAGCCGGTCATAGAAGAATTCGAGAAACGCAAAATCGAATTGACATACTACACCGGAAGCAAGGACGACGCAGTGTTCGAAAAGAACTATGAGTTCATAAAAAGCGAATTCATAGGGACTGGAAATGTCGCCTACGCCAAGCTCAACATGCTCTCGGCGGGAATCGTTCTCATGACGACTCCCGGAATCCAGGTCTACCAGCTAAAGCGCAGCAAGAACGTGAAGCACTACAGCCACATATTCCACTCGTGCACCGACTCCACGATGTACAGGCTCTTCGGCTTGGACTATTTCGACTCGGTGCTCATGACTGGAGACTACCAGGCGGACGACATCCGTATGCTCGAGAAGCAGAGGGAGATTCCGGCGAAGGAACTTGTGACGGTAGGCTGCACATATCTCGACGTACTCAAGGAGAAGATGGCGGCAATCCCGGAAGAGGAGAACCACGAATTCACAGTTCTCGTCTCTCCGTCGTGGGGAAAGAGCGCGCTTTTGGGGCTCTACGGGGAAAAGCTCCTCGACCCGCTCGTGAAAAGCGGCATGAAGG
>CAMHLH010000325.1 GCA_946185925.1 uncultured Treponema sp. | reverse complement strand
GCAGTTTGTTTCTCCGCGAATTCTTCCACGAGCTGCAAAATCCTTGCCCCGTTCTCCTTTGCCGCGTGAAAAGCCCCGATTGTCATGTGCGGCGGAATCTTGTTCCCGATGATAAAATCATTCCCCGTCGTCTGTGCAATGGAACTGACCGCTTGCGAGATTATGTCGCTTGAGTCTTTGGAAAAGTGGAGAGAAACTGCGTAAGTTATCAGTGAAGAATCAAAATTCATGTTTTGAATGGTAACTATAGCGGGGAGAAATCGCAACTTTGTGATACAATCATTATCGGAAAATCTGCAAGCCTTGAAAAAATCAAACTCTGGAAAACAAAGGACTCAAGACCAGAAAGAAGCGAGATTTGGCTAAATTCACTTTGGAGGAATCGTCCCGCCGAACATCTGCCTGACCTTTGACAAATTCTCGGCCGAGTCCAGGTTCTTTTTCGCTATGAAAAGCTTGATTGTGTTCCTGTGGATTCCGTAGAGCTTCGACATCTGGTTCAAGCTCGTTCCCGCGCCCAGCATGACGCTCACCGCAAGCTCGGCTCCGTCGAGTTTGCTCTTCTTGCCCAATGAGCCGCGCGGACGGCCGAGTTTCAACCCCTCCGACTTTCTCCTTTCCAGCGCCTCTTTCGTCCGCTGGCTGATGAGGTTCCGCTCGATTTCCGCGCTCAAGCCGAACGCGAACGCCAGCACCTTGCTCTGTATGTCGTCCCCGAGCTTGTAGCCGTCCTTTATCGTCCAGATTTTCGCGCCTTTTTCCATCAGGATGTTCAGTATCGACATTATCATGAAAAGGCTTCTTCCCAGCCGTGAAAGTTCCGAGCAGATTATCAAATCCCCCTTGCCCACGTTCTTCAAAAGCCTGCCGAGTTTTCTCCGGCTTGCCTCGACCGTTCCGCTTATGGTCTCTTCTATCCATGCGTCGATTTCAATTCCGCATTTTGAACAGAATTCTGAAATTTCATACCTTTGGTTCTCAACTGTTTGTTTGTCTGTGCTCACTCGAATGTATCCGTATGTCATGAGGCAAATATAATAAAATTTTCCGTTTTCTTGAAAAGTTCGCGCCCAGAAAAAAGCAGAAAAAGACCCCGGTCCGTGTTATTTTTTTCATAATGGAAGAATCGAACAGGACTTGCGGCATGAAGACTGAAAGACCGCTTTGCATGGCAGAACTGCATAAAAAGATGGAGGGGATTTCCGTCAGATACCAGCTAATCGACCTCAGGCGCGACCGGGAATCATTCTATGCGCACATCGACGAAATAAAGGAGATGGCGAGACTCTACGACGGGACGAATCTGCCCGAAAACTGGCTCTGCATTGGAGGTTTGTGCCTGAACCTCATCATGGACGGCAGGCTGGAGGAAGCCAACGAGATAATCGACTCGATTCGGAGCGAAGGCTACCTCCATTTCATGAAGCTCGGACTCAAAATCGTGAACCCGCTCATAACGTTCAAGGAATTCATGGAGACACTCGCCACCGTAATGAGGATGAACAAACCGATGAGATTCTTCATCCTCACAGCCAGCAGGCCGAGCCTTTTGAACGGCTTCAACGACTTCTCGCGACTTGGGATTGCGCTTGCAAGGAACAAGGAAAAATTCATCGAGCACGCGAAATACATATACGACGAGAGCCTCTGCCCGTACATCTACAAGCTCTGCCTTGCGGAGCACTACTACCAGACGAACAAGCTGCTAGAATCCGAAATGCTCGTGAGCACGTCGGTAAAGGAATTCGACACGAAGGGAGAGAGGAGAATCACGTTCTCGGCGCTCTACCTCCAGTCAAAGATACTGCTCGCGCACGGAAAGCCGGTCGACACGAAGAGCTTCGTCAAGAACATGAGGATTCTTTCGGGAGATTCAGGCAAGGCGGAATTCAGCCACAACCTAGACGCGGTGGAGGTCCTCTTCGCCCTCTACGAAGGCGGAATATCAGCAGCCGGGACCTGGCTCTCGAAGAACGCCCCGGACGAGTTCGCCGACTTCAACATGCTCGACCTCTACCGCTACATGATAAAAATGAGATGCTACATCGCCGAGAAAAAGTACGCCGCCGTCATCGCGCTTGCAGAAAGGCTCCGGCCACTCGTGGAAAAAGGCCGCCGCATGATGGACTTGTGCGAGCTGGACCTGCTCCTGGCCATGAGCCTCTTCGCCGCGAAGGACGAGGACGGAGCGTTCGAGGCCCTCTCCCGCGCCCTCAAAATCGCCAAGCTGCACCGCTACTACCGACTCGTCGCCGACGAAGCCGAGCCGATGATGAAGCTTCTGGTCGCCTACATAAAGAAGAACGGAGAGTCGCCTTTTCTCAGGAAGCTGGCAGGCCTGGCGAGGGACATGGCGGTGCGGCATCCGCTCTACATGAAGGCGCAAATCCAGAACGGCGAAGCGTTGACACCCATGGAAATCGACATACTAACTTTTCTGGAGCAGGGAAAATCAAAGGAAGAAATCGCATCTTGCTTCTTCATCAGCGTCAACACAGTGAAATACCACCTGAAGAACATCTACATGAAGACCGGCGCGAAGAACGCCTGCCAGGCCGTGTGGAACGCGAGACTGGCGGGGATTCTGGACTAGCGCGGGGATAAGTTCAGAATGGGAAAGAACTCTCCGTGCGGTTTTAGTATAGCTCGATTCAGAACCTCCGCTTCCGCAATTTCGTCAACCTAAAAATGATGATGTTGCTTTTACTCACCTACAATTTTTGCCTGAATTTCAGCAGTTGTACCTGCGGCGCCATTGTAATCAGTATTCACAAACCCGTTTTCGCCGGTTGCGTTTTTGTATGAGTCAACAGCAGAAGAAGGAACATAGAATTTTACGTTAGGACAGTTTTTGAAATTTTTATAGTAATCCAAATCCTCTTTCTTTTCAGGTTCAGCAAATGAAGGTGGCGTTGCAGATTTAAAATGC
>CAMHLH010000324.1 GCA_946185925.1 uncultured Treponema sp. | reverse complement strand
GTCGCTGGCAAGGGCGAAGGCCGATTCATTTGTCGCTTCTTCTTTTAGATTGATGATGAGGGTTCTGCTTGAATATTTCTCTTCGTCTTTTTCCTGTGAATTTTTCAACTCTTCTTCCGTTCTGAGAGTGTGCGCGGGATCTATGCCCCCTGCTGCGCTTCCAAGGTCCTTTGTGCTCATCTCGATTTCGTTGCCGCTGGACGTCTGGTTTTTTACGTCGCTTGTGGTGCATGACGCCATTGAGACTGCCGCAATGGTGATTGCCGCAAGGCTGGTTGCCATGATGGTCGTGATTGTAGTCTTTTTCATTTTTTCGAAATCTCCATTTTCTCTAATATCTCTATATTCTCTAATTGTTTGCTTTCAATCTAGTTACAAATTTCGTTTTCGGCAAAGGTCATGTATCTGTTGAAATCCGTCTTAATCTTCCGTTAAAATCATAAAAGGTGGTTTTTTGCCGCCTTATTTTTTACTTGCGAGGTGAAGGCGATATGCCTGATGGATCGAGTCATTTATTGTTTTCTTTGGTAGTTTTGGTGCTGTGCTCCGGTTTCTTTTCCGCGACGGAAACAGCTTATTCTTGTCTTTCGCGGATAAAACTCAAGACGCTTTTCATGAACGGGAACAGGCGGGCCGGCAAGGTTCTTGAGTTCGCCGAGTCAAAGTATGACAGGCTTCTCAGCACAATCCTGATTGGAAACAACATTGTAAACATTTCAGCCTCGGCGGTGGCCACGATTTTTTTCGCAGGGCTTCTTGCCGACACGAAAATAGATTCCACGCTGGTTTCGACCGCCGTGATGACTGTTGTCGTCCTCATTTTTGGCGAGATAACACCAAAATACATAGCGAAAGCTTATCCAGAGCAGATTTCCATGCTCGTCTATCCAGTCATAAAATCCATATATCTGGTTTTGATTCCTCTGAATGTGATTTTCATCGGCTGGAAAAATCTGATTTCGAAAATATTCAAGTTGGACAGGGAAGAGGTCATAACCGAGGACGAGATAATCACTTTTGTGGAAGAGGCACAGGACGATGGAACTTTGAGGCAGGACGAGACGAAGCTGATTCGTTCTGTCATTGATTTCGACGATCTTGAGGCGAGGGATGTCCTGACTCCGAGAGTCCAGATTGCGGCCGTGAAAAGCGGCGATTCAATCGAGGATGTTGCCCGTGTCTTTGAAGAGTCTGGTTTTTCTCGATTGCCAGTCTATGGCGATTCGCTCGATTCGATAGTCGGGATAATCCACATGAAGGATTTCTATTCAAAATCCGCAAAGTCAAAATCGATTAAGGACATGATTCAGCCGGCTTTCTTCACCCCTGAGCACGCGAAAATTTCAAGACTCCTGAAGACTTTCCAGAAAAAGAGAATCCACATGGCCGTGGTGCTCGACGAATACGGCGGAACCTTGGGAATAGTCACGATGGAGGACATCCTGGAGGAAATTGTTGGCGAGATTCTTGACGAGCACGACAGCGAGACCGCCAGTTTCAAGAAACTTGGGGATGGTTCGTTCTCCTTTGCCGGCGACATGATGCTGGACAAGGTTTTTTCCATGATTGGAGCCGACAGCGACAAGATTGAGCGCGAGTCCTACACTCTTTCCGGCTGGATTGTGGAAATTCTCGGCGAGATTCCCGCCGCTGGAGAAAAGTTCTGCCATGACGGAATCTGCGTTGAGGTCCTTGAGTCTGATTCAAAGAAAGTCGACAGCGCAAGGCTTTCTTTGGAAAAGAAAGCTGCTGTGCCGCAATAGTGGGAAGCTTTCATCAATCTTCCCCGTCCGCAACGACCGTGAACGTCCTTGTGGCGATGGTGCCGTTCGAGTCCGTGAGGGTGAGGGTGTGGGTGCCAGACCGCGGTGTCGCCGCCATTTCGTGGAAGGTCTGCGTGCTTCCGAGGTATTCGCCGTCCAGGTCCCAGAAGACTGTCCTTTCCCTGTCCCGGCAGGCCGCCTGCATGACCATGGCTCCCTCCTTGCCGTCAATCTCTATCGGGATTATCAGGTTCGCTCCCTTTTCCGGGAATACGATTGCAAGGTCGGCTTCCGCCGATTTTTTGTGGTTTTCGACGAAGGCCGGCAGCGGTTCGTAGTCGATGCTTGCCCGCTTGTACCAAAGCTCTATGCTCGGGGGGAGCACGAATCTTTTTTGTATGACCGGCAGTTCTCCGCTTTCAAGGTCGTCGGCCGTCGCCTGTTTTTTCAGGTCGGGTGTGAGCGAGACGATTCTGCAGTACGGGCATGTGGAGTTGACTGGGGCGGTCGCTGGAATCTCCGCCAGTGCGGTTTCCGGGCAGTTCGCTCCCGCCGGATAGCCGGAGTGCTTGCAGACCGTCTGTTTTTTCAGAGCCGACTGAGGTTTTTCAATCCAGTGTGTCTTTTCCAGCGACGAGAACAGGTCGAAGAGGACCGGAGCCGATGTCATGAAGCTCCTGAGTTCGCTGTTTCCATGTCCGTCCGCGTTTCCAATCCATACTCCGACAGTGTATTCCGGTGTCGTGCCTATTGCCCATGTGTCCCTGTTTCCGCTTGATGTCCCTGTCTTCCACGCTATCCTTTTTGCTTGGGCGTATCTCTGCCAGTTCGCTTCCTCGAGCGGCCTCGTTCCCTCCGCGAGGGCTTCGAGCGTGAGATACGCGCTTCCCTGGGACGACGGGAAATCTGCAGGAATGCCCTGCGCCCTGTTCATCATGCGCGCGTAGGCGTTCGCGGTCTCCAAGAGTGTCGCCTCTCCGCCTCCGAGAATCAGCGGCAGGCCGTATTCGTCCGCGCTTCTTGTGAACGTGGAGAATCCGCATTTTTTCAGGTAGTCCATGAACGGCCGCACCCCGTATTCCCTGAGTTCCCTTATGGCCGGAATGTTCAGCGAGCGCGACAGGGCTTCCGAGGCTTTTATGACGCCCTGGTATTCCGGCAGGTTGTTCCCCGGCCTGTAGCTTCCGAT
>CAMHLH010000323.1 GCA_946185925.1 uncultured Treponema sp. | reverse complement strand
GAAGAAGCATTCAAAGCCGACCTTCCAATCAACTTCCCCGTCTTCAAAATCGCGGAAACGGACTTCACCGATTCAGACACGGACGAAAACAAGGAAGAAGGGGAATATTCAACCGAGTGGAAAATCCTCAGCGAAAAATGGGTCAAAGCAAAGAGAATTTTTCACTGATTTTCTTCTGAAAGGCTCTTCTGCTTTTCCTTTCTGTTCACGACGACGATTCCGATTGAGACGAGGACGAGGGAGATGGCGACGATGACGGCGTTCTGGCCTCTCTCGTGAAGGAAAATCATCGACAGAATCACGCCGAAGACCGGATTCAAGAAGCCGAAGATGACGACTTTTGAAACGTCATTGTACTTCAGGAGAATGCCCCAGAGCGAATAGGCGCATGCGCTGATGAAGGCGAGGTAGCCCAAAAGCAGCACCGATTTCGGAGTGAAACCGGAGAAGCGGCCTCCAAAGATATAGCCCACCACAATCATGATGAAGCCGCCCACGATGAACTGGTAGCCTGAAAGCATGACGGGGTTCTCGGTCTTTGAGAATTTCTTGGAAAAGCCGCCAGAAAAGCCGTAGCAGATGCTCGAAAGGAAGATGAAGCCCTCGCCAAAAAACGAAACATGGTAGTCTGTGCCGGCGCTTCCGAAGGCGTTCACGAGAGCGACACCCGAAAAGCCGACGACGCAGCCGATGACTTTCAGCGCGCTCAATTTCTCCTGCCTGAAGACGAAGACGGCTATCAAGAGCGACGCGAAGACGTTCGTGGAAATCGTGAGGGCGGAAGTGACGCCCGAAGCCTTGGTCAAGCCGCCGTAGAAGAAGAAATACTGGATTACGGTCTGGAACATCGAAAGGACGAAGACCTTGCCCCACGCGCCTTTTGAAGACGGAAAGAGGAACTTTTTTTCCATGAGGCTCCCGACAATCGCGGTCAAGATTCCCGCTATGAAGAAGCGCACGCCAGCGAAGAGAATCACCGTGGCGGTGTCCGTCGGAGCGATTGAAAAAAGAGCGTAGCCGATTTTTATGCACGGTGTCGCGCTTCCCCAAAGGAAACTGCAGAACGAGGCCGCAAGCGCGACGAACAAAATAGAAGAAAGAAACGATTTGTTGTTTTTAATATCAGACATAACAATTGAAAGTTTAGCCTAAAAGAGAGATATGTTCATCATTTTCAATAGTAGATTTCAGTTCTCCACCTTTTTCAATTCGATGGGGATTCCAGCGACAACCCGGAAAACCTCGTCGGAAAAGGAAGAAAGACGCTTATTAATAGAAGAAAGTGTTTTGAAATAGCAGAGCATACCGATATCCGACAAATCGATTTTTTCAAGGAAGATGTCGTTCGAGACGAAAACGATGTCGGAGCAGATTGAGGAAGCCTTCTCGGCAAACGAAAAAATCTTGTCGGAAAAGAACGAATCGTCCCTGTGTTCCTGAACTTTTGAAAAATCGGCAAAGACCACACGGGCGACGAGGTTCCCGACATCCTCCAACAAAACAGAAGACCCCACGGAAGATTCTGCCGCGCATGACAGTTTTTCAAGCAAATCGGAAAGGAGCGAATCACAATCGGACACGGAACTTTCAATCGTGGAAAAGCCCTTGCCCTGCCGCATCTCTCTGTGCCGCCGGATTCTCTCCTCGCTGTCGCCGCCGGAATTTCTGTCCATGGTGGCAAGGTAGACCAGGGATTTCAACTGTGAACTGGAAGATTCAAAAAGGGAAACGGCTTTTTCTTCCGCGAATGAAGATTTTCCAGACGCGCTTCCTCCGTAGACAAGAACTTTCATAAAGGTTTGTAGGCCTCGATTCTAATGTCGTCGAAAGTCGGCATCGTCCGAAAAACTTCGAGCGCCATGTCGAGCATTGGAAGGACGGTCATGCAGCCCGTGCCCTCGCCCAAGTGCATTCCCGCGGTCACGAGAGGCTCAAGGCCAAGAGCGTCCAAGACGGCGCGTCCGGCAGGCTCGGAAGAGATGTGGCTCGGAACGAGCACAGAGCGCACGAGGGGGCAAAGCCTGACAGCGCACAAGGCGGAGACCGCGGAGATGAATCCGTCGACAACCACGGGCCGTCTAAAAAGCGCGCCACCGATGAAGAAGCCGCACATCGAAGCGATGTCGAACCCACCGACTTTGGAGAGCACATCGACCACATCGTTTTTGTTCGGCTTCCTAAGTTCAATCCCTCTCTCCACGACCTTGATTTTTCTTTGCAAAGCGGAATCGGAAAGCCCAGCCCCCTTTCCCGTCACGAAAGAAGGAGCAAGCGACAAAAGCGAAGCCAAAACCGCCGAGGAAGTCGTGGTGTTCCCGATTCCCATCTCGCCGGTCGCGAAAATGTCGTAATTTTTCGAAAGCTCTTCGGCAATAGAAATTCCCTTCAAAATCGAGGAGCAGCATTTTTCCCGCGTCATGGCGCTGTCCTTCAAGAAATTCACCGTTCCGTTCGGGCTTATCCCCACGTCGTACGGAAAAACATCGCAGCGCGCGACCTTCGCCATCTTGCAGACCGAACTTTGCCCGACTTTCATGTTCTCGAAGACGACTTTCGTGACGGACGAATCAGTCTGGGAGACGCCCTCCTCCACGATTCCGTTGTCGGCGCAGAAAATGGCGAGCGCGCGGCGAGCGACAGTCGGAAAGGACGTTTCCTGAACAGAAGCGAGCCTGCAGACAATTTCCTCGAACGCGCCAAGACCGCCCAAAGGCTTAGCGAGACTCTGCCACCTGGTAAAGGTCCTTTCACCAAACGAACCGTCGAAAGGAAGGACGGAAGATATTTTTTCTTTGAGGATTTCCTCGCTTGTCATAAACGCTCCATTTTTTTTGAGAGAATACAGTTCAGCATGACAGGAATATGTATAGTCTCTATATGATTTGTAAAAATCTTGCTACAATGCACTTTAACAAATTTAGGAGTTCTAAAAAATGATTACTGGCGAAATAAAAA
>CAMHLH010000322.1 GCA_946185925.1 uncultured Treponema sp. | reverse complement strand
ACGCGCAACAACATGGAGATGCTCGATTCTGACGACCTCAAATTCAGGCTCAACTCATGTATCGTTGCGGAAGACGGAAAGACAATCGTGGAGAAAGGCGGAAAATTCGAATCATTCTTCGACGGACTTTCGTTCTACTACACAGAAATCGACCCGAAAAAAGAGAACTGGGAACTCACAGCGACTGTAACTGTGGATTACCACAACCCGATGCCAGACGGACAGGAAGGCTTCGGCCTCATCGCAATGGACAAGCTCGGAATCGACGGTGAGCCGATGGTTGTCGCATACACGAACTCGGCAGGAATCATCTCGAAGAAATTCACTACGCACGTCAACGGCGCGAAAAAGGAAATCAAGGACGGACTCGGAGCAAGATTCGTAACAGGATTGACTGACGAAGTAATCGAGCTTGGCGACGCAGGAATCTCAAAACTCGGAAAATCCGAGCAGTACGCATTCAGCTACGACCAGTCTTCCGACGCAATCAAGACCGGCGACGTTTACAGAATCACGCTCAAGAAAGACAACACCGGATACCACGCAATCTACAAGAGGGCAATCGCATCCGAGGACACAATCGAAGAGTACATTCTCTACGACCCGAACAACGACAAGCTCCTCCAGCTCGACAAGGAGCACATCTACGTCGGCTTCGCTGTAGCCCGCGGCGTGAACGCGACTTTCAGCGACATCGTCTTCAACACGTCAGACCCGAAGAACGACCCGCCGGCACTTGAAGAGCCGCCTGAACTCATTCCTCTCGCGACTTTGATTGACTGCCCGACTTCATGGTACAACGCGAACTACCCGTTCGTGTTCAACGCCAACGCAAAGGGTAAAATCACTGTCAAGGCGAAGGACGGAACAGTCCTCGTCAACAACGAGAATGTGGAGGCAAACGTCGACTTCAAGAAGACAATCAAGCTTCCTCTCGCGAAGGGAATCAACGACCTCACAGTCACCTTCGACATCGAGGACGATTGGAGACCGGCCGAGAAGCAGGTAATCGCCCAGTACAACAGGGACACAAAGGCCTACGAGAAGAACTACAGCCCGGTCACATACACGCACACCGTAATCGCCAACACATACGAGGGAAAATCGCTCTACGTTTCGTCTGAGGGAAATCCATTCGGCGACGGAAGCAAGGAAAAGCCGCTCGACTTGACGACCGCGCTCAACTACTGCCAGCCGGGACAGGAAATCGTCCTCCTCGGAGACAGAATCTATCCTACAGGCGCAATTCTCATCGAACGCGGAAACGACGGTACTCCTTCAAAGAGAAAAGTCCTCCGCTCAGAAGAAGGCAAGCGCACTGTTCTCGACTACAGCTCTGCGAAATGCACGGTGTCGGCATTCAGCCTCTACGGAAACTACTGGGACATCAAGAACATCGACATCACGAAGACGCCGGACAACGTGAAGGCTCTCCAGGTCGCTGGAAACAACAACAGAATCCTCCTCGTGGACACATACGAAAACGGAGACACAGGAATCCAGATTTCGGGACGCGCCTCGGAACCGTTCGAGAAGTGGCCTAGCAACAACCTCGTCTACGGATGCGAATCGTTCGGAAACGCGGACCCGGCGCAGAACAACGCGGACGGATTCGCCGCGAAGCTCACGACTGGAAACGGAAACGTCTTCAGGAACTGCATCTCGCACCACAACGTGGACGACGGCTGGGACTTGTACGCGAAGGTCGAGTCGGGCCCAATCGGAGCCGTGTTGATTGACAACTGCGTCACATACGCGAACGGAACCAAGCTCGACGGAAGCGGAAAGGGAGACGGAAACGGCTTCAAGCTCGGCGGAGACGGAATCAACGTAGGCCACCTGCTCTTGAACTCAATCTCATGGGGCAACGGCGTGAACGGAGTAACATGCAACTCGAACCCTGGCCTCAAGCTCAAGAACGTCACCTCTTTCGGAAACGGAGCCTACAACATCGCCCTCTACGGAAAGGGAGACGCAGAAGCCTACGCCCGCACTTTCGAGACATCCGGCATCATCTCGCTCGACAGCGGAACCGGAGACCAGATTGCTGAGTTGAAGAAGTACTGCGAAAACCAGATAACAGATTCAACATACTTCAACGGCTCGAACGCAAGCGGAAAGACACTGAAGAAGGACGTGTTCGTCAGCACGGACACCGCAAAGTACCAGAAGGGATTCAACGCGGACAAGACGTTCAACAGGATTCCGAGAAGCGCGGACGGTGTGTTCGACCTCGGCGATCTGTTCAAGAAGTCGTCGGCCGCGCCTTCAGACGCCGGAGCGGACTACAACTCAACGTCATTCAACATCGACTCTTTCAAGGACGTCAACGGCAACACGATAAAGGCCTCAAGCTCTTCATCGCCGCTCATCCCGATTGTCGCGATTGTCGCAATCATCCTCGGAGCCGGAATCGTCCTCAAGAAAAGAAGAGGCTGATTTTAATTGAAAATTGAGAGTTGAAAACTGAAAATCAGGATTCAATGAACTTTCATTTCGCTCGCGGAATTTTCCGAAAGGGATTTTCCGCGAGCGATTTTTTTCGGCAGATTATGTAGAATCTCTGCATGAGAGAAATTTGCTACAAATGTTTTCATCCAAAGGACACCTGCTTCTGCAAATATTTGGAACCGTTCGACCCCGGCGTGAAATTCGTCTTCTTGATGCACCCGAAAGAGGCGAAGCGGCAGCGCACAGGAACAGGGAGAATCGCCCACGCGGGACTTTTGGACTCTGAAATCCTCGTCGGAATCGACTTCACACAAAACAAGCGGCTCTGCGAACTTTTGGCAGACCCCAAATACTACCCGGTCCTCATGTACCCAGGCGACGACGCATGGAACGCGAAAAAAGAGGGGTTCAAGGAAGAAATCGGAGAGAGGAAACTGCTCGCCATCATCATCGACTCCACATGGTTCTGCTCGAAAAAGATGCTCAAACTCAGCACCAACGTGACGAGCCTTCCCAAAGTGAGCTTCTAC
>CAMHLH010000321.1 GCA_946185925.1 uncultured Treponema sp. | reverse complement strand
GCGAATTCAGAAAACGGAAAAAGATTTCGCAGGAGGAATTGAGTTTTGGAATCTGTGCTGTTTCTACTCTCTCAAGAATTGAGAGCGGCAAACAGATTCCGAACAGAAAAACGGCCGAAGCCCTTTTGAGCAAGCTTGGCGAATCCGTCCCCGGAAATTTCCTTGTCATGTCCGGCTCCGAGGTCGCTCGGTTGAACCTTGAGTCGAAAATGACAGGCATGATTGCCCACTGCGACTATGAGATTGCGGAGCTGCTTAGGGAGTATGAGTCGGTGGGCGATATGCCTGTTCTTGAGAAACAGACCTATCTTTTTTTCAAAACGATTTACGACAAGCGGCATGGGGCGGAAAGTGGAAATGTCCTTGACGCTTTCTGCGAGGTACTCAGGCTTACAATTCCTGATTTCCGCCCGGAAACGGATTCCTATCCTTCTCTTCTAACGATTACTGAATTGATGCTTTTGAACAACATATCCTTGGTCGAGTATTCAATGGAGCGGAAGAACGAGGCAATCGTCATCATGGAATTCCTCAAGTCGTATTTTGAGACGAAATCAGTTCTGTCGGAAGACATGTCACGGAACTATCCGGTCATCCTTTTCAATCTCTCGAATTGGAAAGGGCTTGCTGGTTTTTATGAGGAAGCGATGGAACTTTCCGAACTCGGCATAAAAGTCTGCGCTGAATTCGGAAAGCTTGCGTACTATCCATACTTCATTTTCAACAAGGGCTGGTGCCTTTGTAAACTGGGGAAAATTCCAGAAGGAAAGTGGCATTTGCACAACGCTTTTGTCTCTTTTGCCTATCTCGAAAAAAAAGACGAGATGGACTACCTCCTCCCCCAAGTCAACTCCGATTTCAACCTGAATCTGAGCATTTCCGACTTCACCTGTCCAAAAGAAAATTTTCAGTAGTGGTACGAAAGACCGATTTTCGGGCTTATGGAGAATCCGCATAATTCCGAAGTGATACGAAAAAGCGTTCCTTTTTGCTTTGCTAGAACGAAATTTTTCTTCTGGCGGAGGACTCGTAGCCGTCGGTCTCGCCGAGGTTCCAGCCGTCGAAGGATAGAGTGCCGTTCATTTTGTCGAGTATGTAGTAGAGAGCCATCACCACGGAGTCTGCGAACTGTTTTTCCGTGTCGGAAATCTCCTTGGCGAACGACTTGTTCAGATAGAGGGTCGGTTTTCCGCACATGACGTCAATCAATGCGTAGTTCTCGCCGTCCACGCTCGCGATGAATCCTGAACTTCCGCCCGAGTGCCATAGCTTCGAGACTTTCTCGCCTTTCTGGTATTCCCATGTCTTCCTGACTTCCATGAGCGGCGTTCCTTCCGACCGCTGAACCGTACACACGACCTCATCGTCGCACACTTCGAATTCGGTCTTTGGCGAGCCTGTCGAGAGAACCACTCGGACTTTTTCCTTTTCGATTAGGAAGCTTTTCCTCGTGTCTGTTATGTATATCTCCGTGGGAAACATCGGCTTTCCACCGACAGAGAATTCCCCCTCCGATTTTTCCCAGCTCTTCACATAGCCGAACGCTATTAGTCCAACGCCGGTGCTCACCTGTGTCGTCTCCGGCATCTTGAGCGTGCGCTCTCCCCATGAGACCGTGTTCGCGTCGTTCAGGAAAAAGCGGTTTCCTTTTGTTCCGATTTCCTGCTTTTCATAGTCGTCGATTCCTTCCACATTACGCCCTTGTCGTGGCGCACGAGGCCAGCAGAACCGCTGTGAGAAGCGAAAACGCAGCCAAAAAAGATGTTTTCTTCATGTAGCTTTCCTTGTCCGTCTTGCCTGTCAGTTCCGTGAAATCTCCGCAGAGCCTGATAGCTCCGTGTTGCCAAGCGCAGGCTCTATGACTATTTTTCCTCCAACAGGGACTTCCTCGTAGAGCACGACTGTTGTTTTTCCGCTGCTGGACGTGTAGCTCTGCTTCTTGATGCTGTTCACGCTGTCTATTTTCCCGGATTTTCCGTAAACAACCGCCGAAACCGTGTGGTCTCCGAATTTCGAATCGTAGGAAACGAGGACTGTCTTGTAGTCATCCCCGTCAAATTCCGCTCCAGTGATGTACGGATCGAGCGCGGCATCGCAGGAAGAAAGGAAAATCGCCGCCGCGGCTAGTAAAAATATTGAAAAAACGTTTTTCTTCATGTAGTTCTCCTGATTTCAAGTCTTGTTCAATGATATTTCTCTGCCAGAAAAGCACCATAGCGTTTCGCGTAAATTTTCAGCTGTGGAATTGTTTTTGACTTCCAAGCTTAGTGGGTGCTGTGACTTCGTTGCCGGTGGTGATTGGAACAGTCGTTACCGCCATCTCCAACACGACCTATACGCCCTGCATTTCCACCCCATGCACGCCGTTCGTCAGTGCCTTCTTCATTTTCCGCTACTTCGCTGTTTTTGCAGTCTTGGTCAAAATCTATTGAATCACTGCAACTTGCCCCTGCGAACAGTAAAACGCCGAGCATTAAAGAACAAAAAATCATCTTTATTTTCTTCATGAACATCTCCTAAAAATTAAAGGTTGCAAAAATATGGTTTTAATTTAAAATTATCAAGGCGATAACACCATAGCGTTTTACGGAAATTTTACTAAATTAAACTTAAATTGATTGAAGAGGCTGATATGGATGCATACATAATCGGCAAACTGATAGGGGAATTTCGAATACGAAAAGGATACTCACAGGAAGAGTTGTGCTACGGAATCTGCTCAGTCTCATCAATGTCAAGAATCGAAAGCGGAAAGCAAATCCCGAGCAAAAAAACGGCGGAAGCATTGTTAAGCAGACTTGGAGTTTCGGTTCCCTCTTCCGATGTCGTCATGAGCAAAATCGAAATCGAAAGATGGAATCTTGAACAGAAAATAACACAGTACATAATTTCAGGAAATTGCGACATCGACGATATGGTGAAAGCCTACGAAGGCCTTGGTGAAATGGACAATCTCGAATGTCAGAAAATTTTATTTTTCAAGACGATATGCGAAAACACCTGT
>CAMHLH010000320.1 GCA_946185925.1 uncultured Treponema sp. | reverse complement strand
TCGCAACCGGAATAAGGGCTGTCGTCTGAACGTCTCCAAGTTGTAAAGTCATTTTTTTATTTCTCCATTTTTAAAAACTGAATTTTCCACCGATGATAAGGCAGCTCAAATCCCTGAATTTTCCGTAACTGACAGCCTTACCGTCTTTTCCCTTGTTGAAAAAATCTCCCTCGATGTTGAGCGCAATCTGGTCGCTCAATTTGTATTCGGCCTTTCCCTTGATTACGCTGTCAAAATCGTTCAGGGACAAGATTCCGTTCACAGAAATATCGAGAGTCTCATTGAGCAGCGAACGGGATACAGAAAGTGTCGCGAAATGCTCATAGCTCTGTCTCTCAATCTTTTCGATTTCGCCAAAAACCACATCCGCATAATACTGCGCTGTAATCGTCCATGAAGAAGGCATCCAGTCTATTCCAGCAAGGGCTTTGAGTTGATTGCGCCCTATCCGTTTTTCGCTGTCCATGCCTTGCGTTATCGCCTCGATTTGATTCTGAGCGCTCACGGCGAATTTTCGCTCAGGGAAAAAAGCCGCTTCCATGCGAAGAACAGTTTCTCCGATTGGAATTGCCGTGTCCGCGCCGAACATGAGCATTTTTTCGTATTCACCAGACAGCTTCAGAGAATTGTCATCTGAAAGAGAATAAGAAACGAGCGGCTCGTCGTCAAAACCGTAGAAAGCGTAGAGCGACAAATCAAAAAGAGTCCAATAGGCGCTGAATTTTGCCCCATACTCGCAGTTTTTGACCGCAACTTCCGGGAGAATGATGTCATCTTTGCTGAACGCAGCGTCTCCAAAAATCACTTTTTTTAGGGGGCTTTCCTCGCTCAAAGGAAGGGCTGCCGGCGTGAAAAAAGGAATGCAATATGCGTCAAGGGCGTAGCTTCCGCTTTTGAGCGAAAAACGCACGGCATTGATTCCTAACCGGCTTTCTGCGTAGGTGCTTGCCGCGAACTGCGTTTCATCCTGAGGACAAAGCACATCTGTGACGGAAAGCCCGTCGGCTTTTCCCCATGCGCTTATCTGCCTTCCAACTCTGACAGCCCAAAAATCCGCAGTATAGTCGAACCAGGCTTCTTTTAGCGAAATACCTGAATTTTCTCTTCCGCTGACGAAATCCAGAGCGTCCGCGTGGTTTCTAAGCGCATCATAGAGAAGAAAACCGCTCGCATACAGGGAACTTTCTTCTGTGTACACGGAAAGTTCCCCTTCAGCTTTTGCTTCGCCCAACACGAAATCCCCTGAATTTTCAGTATAGGGAAGAGCCGCAGCGGCAAGAGTTGAAAGGCTTCCAGAGAAGCTCTTTTCCTGGGCAAAAAATTGGAAGACGAGAAATGAAAACTGAAAAAGAAGCACAAGGCGAAAGCGGCTCATCAGCGGACATTCCCGCGCTCAATCGCGCTCACGGTAAAGAGGCTGTCGTTCAAGTCGATGTTGTATTTGACATCTTTTGTTTCCAGAAGAGTCGAGTGCCCGCTCTTCACATTTTTCATGAACATTTTTCCGGTAGTCCAGATTCCGTCTATCTGCCTGATGTCGGAACAAGCAAGTTCCCTTTCGAGTTTGTCCGTCCTGTCGTAGAATTCGCCCTTCGCAAGGATGTAATTATCCTTCCTGAACCACAAAATCCGCCGCTGGGTCTTCTCGCTCTTGTCTTTCGCCTTCGCCTCGACTTTCCAGCAGTCCGCTCCGTCCACATCCTCGGAGCCGAGCAAAGTGAAGGTGTCTTTTAACAGTCCCCGCTCCCCCATGTCAGCGTAAGTGAAATCCGACCCCATGAATTCATCGTCCTTGCCGCTTCCTGAAATCCGACGGACTTTTTTCATGGCGGGCATGTAGAGCCAGCTGTCGCTCTCGTCTTTTGAACCGTCAGCCTTGTCCGGGTAGTCAAACGAAAGATATGCGACTCCAGCGACATCTTTTGGAACAGTGAAGACAATCACGGATTTTTCCACATCGCCGTAATCCTTATTCCGCATGAAAATCTCCCTCGTCCGTTTCGCGCCTTTTTTGTTTGTAAGCGTCATTGTGGCCGTGTAGGAAGAAGTCTTTCCGTCGTCAACCTCTTCCGCCCTCTTCGCAATGTCATACCCGGTCAATTCCTGAGCAAAAAGCGAGGAAGCAAAAATCATGCCTGCTGTCAAAAATAATCTTCTCTTCATACAAAATCCTCCATTTTTTTTATTTGATTTTCTTTCCGAATGGTTTTGTCAGCGCAATTAAGGCGGGAGTAAGGGTATAGTCCGCCAGAAGCGCGCTTGCAAGTCCTATCATGGCAAGCATTCCGATTCTGAAAAGGCAGCCCATGGGACTGAACGTGTACATGAAGAACATGGCGCAGAGAATGAACGTGGTCATGCACATGGTCTTTCCGATTTCCCTGAATGAAACGACGATTGCATCTTTATAGTCGCCGCTTTTTTCCAGCTGCAGTTTTATGTGGTTTATCAGGTGAATCGTGTCGTCGACGGCGATTCCAAGAATCATCGGCATGATTGTCATTGTCAGCATGTCCAATGAATATCCGGCATAGCCCATCACGCCGCCCACCACGATGACGGGAGCAAGGTTTGGAATCATCCCGATAAGGCCTGTTCTCAGGCTTGAGAACGCGAGAATCAAGAGAACGGCGATAATCACGAAGGAAAGGCTGAACGACTTCAACTCAGCAGAGACCAGTTTGTGGTTCATTTCAGCGTACTCCACAACTTCGCCCACGATGCTGATTTTCGCGTCGGGGAAAAGCTCTTTCGCCGAACTCTTTGCGGATTCGATGTCGCTTACAATCACATTCGCGTCGTAGCCTGCCAGTTCCACATGAACGTGGGTTGTGCCGTAGTCGTCGCTTTCAGTGTCGAACCAGTCCTCAAAGCTTTCGCTGTAGAAAACAAGATTTTGCGCCGTCACAGCGTCATCATCGCTCAAAACGTAAAACGACAAATCGTCGTCATTGAACATGCGGTTTATCTCTTTGAGCATCTGGCAGGCGGAAGTGACGCGGGGTTTTTCGCCAGAAATCTTGGTCAGTTTGAGTTTTCCAAGATTCTCCTCCAGTT
>CAMHLH010000319.1 GCA_946185925.1 uncultured Treponema sp. | reverse complement strand
AAACGGACAAAAAGCGACCTTTACGTCTGGGTCATCAAATACTGGGATGAGATAAAACAGAAATTCGGAGAGGACTATTCGATAGACGACATGGCCGACTCCTTCCTCGCGAAATTCGGGAAAAGACCTCTCTCAAAAAGAATTTGGAACAAGATAACTGGATTCTTTCTGAAGAAAAAAATAGAAGAAACCGATATGAACAGAGAGAACGGAGATTCAAAAGACGCCTGAAACAGCCCACGGATTGGGATTCAGCGGTTTTACCATTGGGCATTTTTTCTTGACGGCCAAAATGTTCAATGGTAATATTTAAATTCGAATACATAAAACGGAGATAGAAGTTGAATACTGACACAATAGCAAATATTCCACTCATATTCACTGCTGTGCTGGCAGTCGTGATAATTGCTCTTCTTGTGGTAACAAAAATCCGGAGAACGGCAAAAGTAAGCTTCATATCTTTCTTTGCACTGACAGTGCTCATAGTCGCCTGTGTAAAGGCGTTTTTTAATTCAGGAACACTCACCTTCAACTTGCTGATTCTTTTGGCGACAGTGTTGATAATTCCATACTGCGTCATGCTGGCTTTCGGAAAGCCGAAAGAGGAGGAAAACAAAAACGGAGAGGATGCCGAAGCAGCCCCAGAACAGACTCAACAGCAGATTGTGGTGGAGGAAATAAAACCCGAGGAAATCAGCCTGCTCGACAAAGGCCGGGCATTCATATCGATAGCCGCAAATTCGTTCCTTGAAAGCAAGGACAACGGGGAATCCGACAAGAACAGTGAGCAGGAACTTTTGGACAACATAAACAGGGCCTGCATGGAAGTCACGGGCGCGGACGGAGGAGCGGTCCTTCTCGTGGATGAATTCGACGATGTCATATCGGTCAAATCCTTCATAGGCGATTTTCCGCCGCCATACAAACTTCCGGACGACCTTCCACACAAGCAGATAAGGGTTTCGACCAGTTTCAAATATGCACAGTTCCCCCTCCGGGACAATATTTTCGGAGAAGTCGCCAGCTCTGGAACCGCAGAACTCATAACAGTGCCAAAAATAGACGACAGGATTTTCGAAAACGGGCCGGAAGAGTTCCTGAAACTCGGAAGTTTCATTTTCATTCCTTTGAAACTCAGGGACAAGGACATTGTAATAGGGCTCATAGCCCTCTCTCGCAACCCTGGAAAAGATCCATTCACGGAATCTGAATTCAGATACGCCCAGACTCTCGGCGACTTTGCGGAATCCGCGCTCAAAACGACGCTCAACTTCAAGCAATACAAGGAACAGCAGGAACTCACGAGGGAAAGCAGCATAGCCACGAGCCTCCAGGTCTCCCTGCTTCCAAAGAAGCTTCCGCCAATTCCAGGAGTGTCTTTCGGCTGCTTCACAGAGCAGACGGCCGGCGTTTGCAGCGACGCATATGACGTGATTCTCGCGCGTCAGGACAGGACCTCGTTCGTCTTGATGGACGTGGCGGGCAAGGGAATGACATCCCTTCTCGTCATAACAATGATTCGCGCGATGCTGAGGCTCATAGTGAACACAACCCAATCGGCAGGAACGATACTGAGCTGGGCGAACAGGGGAATATGCGCAGAGAACAACTTGGACCATTTCGCGTCGGTGTCGCTACTCAACTACGATGCCACAAAGAGGAAAGTCCAGTTGGCGACGAGCGGAACAATTCCTGTGCTCAGGTACAATGCGGCGAAAGGTACCGTGGAAAGCGTCTCGGTGAGCTGCGAGCCTATAGGAGTAGAGAAAAGCAAGACCTACAAGGACATCGAATTCATAGCGGGAAAAGGCGACATCCTGATCACATACACAGACGGACTAGCTGAGGCTTTGAATCCAAACGGAAAACAGTACAATATTTCCAACATGTACAATATATTGAAAGAAAATTGCAAATTGTCGGGAAAAGAAATCGCCAATTTGATAAAATCGGACATGAAGAAGTTCGTCGGAGCAGAATCGCTGCATGATGATCAAACACTTCTTGTCATCAAGATTCAGTAAAATATCAGTCAAAAGGAGTTTTATATGGAACTGAAAATCAGAAAAAATGGAGAGGTCTATATCATCGACGTTGCCGGCGAGATGGATCTCTACAATTCATACAAGCTCAAAGAGCTTGTGATGAAAATGCTTGAAAAGAACGTAAAAAGCTTCATCATAAACTTGGAGCAGGTGGACTACATCGATTCGTCTGGAATCGGTGCCTTGATTTACATCTGCTCGACAATCAAGAAGATGAACCTCAAGCTCGCCATTTCGAACGTTCACGGGTCTGTAAAAAAGGTCATCGAACTTACGAAACTCACAGGCTACTTCCCTATCGCCAACAGCGTCGAAGAAGCCCTTCTCATGGTAAACGAGTAGCCACCTTCAGCTAAAATATTCAGGAGTACGAGATGGAAGAAATAAAAGAGTTGCGATCTGATGACAACGATCCGCTTTTCGATACGACCAACATGCTTTACAAGGAATTTCCTTCAGATTTTAGGCAGATTCGCTATTTTACATTGTTGATAGTCCAGTCTGCGCCTCTTGAAATAAAGGAAATCAACCTTCTTGAGCAGCAGATAAGTGAAGTAATCAAGAACGCTGTGAAACACGGAAACAACTGCGACATAAACAAGAAAGTCAAGGTTTGGTATTCGTTCAGCGCGACACACGCGCACCTCATCGTCAAAGACGAAGGAGAGGGCTTCAAGGACCTTGAAAAATGGAACGAATTCAACAGGAACAGGTTGGCATGCCTGCACAACTCGAACTTTGAGGAACTGGCAAATTACGTTTCATTCAGAACAAAGAAATCTGATGATCAAGACGGCGGAAACGCATTGTTTGCGGCTCTTGAATATTGGAACGGCGGCTTCGTTTACAACGGACAGAGGAACGGTGTAGCGATGCTCAAAAAATTCCAGAAGAAGCACATCGGTTTGGCTGTCGAATCAGAATAGCAAAAAGAAATGAAAAGCCCGGCTCCATACGGAAACCGGGCTTTTCATTTCTTCGGCTACTTTTTCTTCAACACAAGCCGCTTGGTCTCAAGGAA
>CAMHLH010000318.1 GCA_946185925.1 uncultured Treponema sp. | reverse complement strand
CACGACATCCATGAGCAGATAAAGAAGACGGACTTCGCTGGAACTCCGCTCATCATCGGCTCGAACTGGGAGAAGAAGCTCTCGCAGGAAATCGGCGCGCACTACGTGAACGTGAGCTATCCGATGCTCGAGAAGCTCGTAATCAACGACCACATCGCAGGATATTCGGGCGGACTCCATCTGCTCGAACAGATTTTCACGGCGGCAATGAGCAAGCTTTAACGAGGAGGATTTTTTTATGTCATACAATTTTAAGAACGCCAATCTTGCTGTTAGGGAAAACCGACTCGGTTCAATCACAGGCTTCGTCGGAAATCTTGAGACGCTCGTCTACCGCTCTGAATGCGGCTCCCTCAAGAACAGGGAACGCTGCTTCTCGCAGTCGAGCTCCTGCCTCTCAGGCTGCGCGTTGAACGCCCTGGCAGCCATCAGGAACGTGGCGGTCGTCTACCACGCACCGGCCGGCTGCACGGCGATGGCCTCGAACGACAACGTGAAATTCGGGCAGATAGCGGCAAGAATCAACAAGACGACAAATTCCGTCTTCGTCTGCACCGACCTGAACGAGAAGGACACGGTTTTCGGAGCGATGAACGACTTGAGGAAAATCGTCGAGCACACATACAAGACCTACAAGCCGGACGCAATCTTCATCTCGACATCGTGCGTTTCGGGCGTCATCGGAGAGGACGTGGACGGATTGGCCGACGAAATCAACGAGGAGCTGCCGATTCCAGTGATTCCTGTCCACTGCGAGGGCTTCAAGAGCCGCATCTGGGCTTCGGGATTCGACATCTCCGACCACGCTGTTTTGCAGGGCATCGTAAAGCCGCCGAAGGAGAAGAGGAGAATCATCAACATAAAGAACTTCTACGAGAGCGCGCGCCCACAAATCACGAAGATTTTCAAGGAAGTCTTCGACGCGGAGCCGCAGTTTCTCTACTGCAACTCCACGATAGAGGAGCTTTCGCACTTGAGCGAGGCGTTGGCGACGGTCTGTATCTGCGGAACGCTCGGAACATACCTTGGAAACGCCCTTGAGGAGACATACGGAGTCCCCTACGTCCGCACGATAAACCATTCGGGCGTGACGGGCTTCGAGACATGGCTCAGGGGAATCGGAGACGCAATCGGCAGGAGGGAGCAGGTCGAGGAGTACATCAAGAAGCAGAGGGAGATTTACCTTCCGCAGATTGAAGAGGCAATCAAGCCGCTCCGTGGGCTCAGGGCCGTAATCGGAATGGGACCGGGCTTCACATACGAAATCGCGCGCGTCCTCCAGGAATTCGGCATGAAAATCGACTACGCGCTCGCATGGCACTACGACTACAAGTACGACAACGGACAGGTTCCTCCCGCCCTTGAGCATCTCTTGAAGACGTCCCCGAAGGACATGAACGTCGCCGTAGCCGACCAGCAGAACTACGAGGTTTTGAACATCCTCAACCGCTACAAGCCGGACGTCTATTTCAGCCGCCATCCGGGAACGACGGTCTGGGCGATAAAGCAGGGATTCGCGGCCGTGTTCGTGGCGGACGAGTACACGGTGTTCGGCTACGAGGGAACACTCTCCTTCGCCAAGCTCATACGCGACACGGTGACGAACCGCTCGTTCGAGAAGAACCTCGCCGCAAGGATAAAGCTTCCGTACACGAAATGGTGGTACGAGCAGAACAACGAGAAGTTCATAAACGCGGAAAAATAAAAATCAGAAAACAAGAAAGAGGTAAAAATGCCGAGTGCAAAAAATATTCTTTACAGAGCGTTTCCCGCCTTGGGGGCAGTTCTGGCCTTGGCGGTCCAGCTTTTGATAGCGGACAGCCCCCTCCATCCACAGCCGACCGGCCACTACTACAATATTTTCCTGTATGCGGTGCTCGCGGTAGCCGTCCTTTTTTTCGCGCTGTCTTTCGCGAGTGGAAAAATCAAGGAAGGTCTTTTCAGGAAGGGGCCCTTCTTCTTTGGAACTGGGGTGTTGATAACGCTGATCAACATAGTGACAGCGAAACTCGCCCTCCTTCCAGTGATATTTTTCCCGAGCTTCGACAATGTGCTTTCTGTGTTCGTCGAGCAGACTCAGCTCCTCCTGAAATGCGTGGGCTTCTCCTTCAGGCTTTTGGGGCTGGGTGTGTTCTTCGGAGTGACGGCGGGCTTCATAACGGGCGTTTTCCTGGGATTCTCAAAAAACGTCCACTACTGGCTGAATCCATACATAAAGCTCATCGGCCGATTCCGGCCACGGCTTGGATTCCGCTCGTTCTTACGACCTTCCCCACTCCGTTCGGAGCCAGCGTCTTCATCATAGCCCTTGCGGTCTGGTTTCCGGTGCAGCTCATGACAAGCTCCGGCATCCAGAACACGAGCAAAATCTATTTCGAGGTGAGCAGGACGCTGGGAGCCGGAACTTTGTACCAGGTCTTCAAGGTGGCGGTTCCGGCTGCCCTCCCCAACATCTTCCAGGGAGTGTTCAACGGAATCTGCGCGGCGTTCATCGCGCTCATGACGGCGGAGATGTTCGGCGCGAAGTACGGAATCGGCTGGTACATAAGCTACCAGAAAGCGATGATGCTCTATTCGGGCGTCTATGCGGGACTTATCATGATAGCCCTTTTCTGCACAATCATAATCACATTGCTGTTCAAAGTGAGGACAAGGCTTTTGGTCTGGCAGAAGGGACTCGTCAAATGGTAGTCGAAAAAATCAAAACACAAAAAGCAAATCAATAATCGACAGGAGAAAAAAACATGAAAAAAACTTCATTTCAAAAAAACGCACAGAAACTAGTCGGAATCGCAATGCTCATGGCGGCATCCGCTTTGATTTCATGCAAAGGAAAAGAGGCAAAGAGCGAAGTTGCCGGACAGAAAGTCGTAAGAATCAATTTCCAGACGGGTGGACTCTGCGCGGCTCCAGTCCACGTCGCGATGAAGATGGGGCTCTTCGACGAGGAGCTTGCCGCCATCGGACAGAAGGCCGAATATGTCCAGGTGGTCGAGGGAGGCGCGACACTTGGAGAAATGATAGCCTCTGGCCAGGTCGATGCGGGCTACGGCCTCTACGCCACACAGATGCAGGCCATGGAGAACGG
>CAMHLH010000317.1 GCA_946185925.1 uncultured Treponema sp. | reverse complement strand
GACGTCACTCTCTTGAACGAGAACACCGTCCCGTCTGTCAATTTGAAAGCGTAGGACTTTTTCCTTTTTTCTTGTGGAGCGCGCGGATTTTGATTCGAAAGTCCGCGCGCTTTTTTTACATTTTGATGAGCAGATACTGGGGGTAAACGACAATCGCGAAGAAGATTATGCTTCCAATCTGGAACCCCTTTATGAAGTCCAGCGTCTTTCCGGGGTACTCTCTGGAATAGATTCTCAAGTTTATGACGCTCGCGAGGCTTCCGATTATCGAGCAGAGTCCCGCGCTGTCGAGTCCGTAGAGCAGGGCCTTCAAATCCGTGCTGAAAGGCTGCAGCACGATGCTCGCCGGGACGTTCGAGATTATCTGGCTCAAGAGGATGCTCCACCAGTATTCGTTTCCGGCCACTGATTTCGAGAGAAATGCGGAGATTTTTTCGTTTCCGCAGATTGAGGAGCTGAAGACGAAGAAGCAGAGGAAGGTCAAAAGAAGAACATAGTCCGTCTTCAACAGAATCTGCCTGTCGAAGATGAGGAGCGCAACGAGGACGAAGAGCGTGACGAACGGCCAGTAGGGGCTTCTCGTAACGATTGTCGCTATTATCGAAACGAAAAGGACTAGATGGACGATTCTCTTTTTCTTGTCTCCCCTTGTTTCTTTTCTTTCTTCTTCGCATTCGATTCTTTCGGAAAGGTTCTTTCTATAAAGGAAAAGCGTGAACAGGTATAGCAGGAACGCGCTTCCAATCCACAATGGCAGCATGGTGAGCACGAAATCTTTTGCGGGGATTCCGCTTTTTGAAAAAAGGTAGAGGTTCTGCGGGCTTCCGAACGGGGTCAAAAGGCTTCCCCTTATGGCGGCAATGTTCTCAAGCGTGAGGACGGGGATTATGAACTTTTCCTTGCCTCCGTTCCTGAACATGAAGATTGTGAGCGGTACGAAGATTATGAGCGAGACGTCGTTCGTGACGAACATCGAGGAGAAAAACACCGAAAAAAAAAGAAGACTGTGAGCCGCCTGACTGACTTTATCCTTGACGTGAGCTTGATTACCGGCGCGAAGATGTCGTGGGTCTTGAAGCCTTCGAGAACCGAGAGCAGCATGAAGAGCGTTGCGAGCGTCCTCCAGTCGATTGAGGAGAGTAGGGACGCGGACGGAGGCGTTATGAAGAGCGAGATTGCCGCCGCCAGGACCGACACGAGAAGCATCGGCTCTTTTTTGATGAATGCGATTGCCTTTTGCATTTTTGTTTCCTTGAAAAATAGTTCTTTTTTTGCGCGTAAAGCGTTTTTTTCGATTCTACAACAAGCCGATATTCCGTTCAATCTATGATATAATCTATGCTTTAATATGTTTTCAAGGAGATGTTTTCTATGCCAATGATTGAAGCCAAAGTCACAATGGAACTGAGCGAGGACAAGCGCGACGTCCTAAAAGCAGAATTCGGCAAGGCGGTCGCCATAATCGAAAAGCCGGAGAGCTACTTGATGGTGAACCTCGTCGACAAGCAGGATTTGTATTTCGGCGGAAAGAGGATGGAGAAGGGGGCCTTCGTCGACGTGAAGGTGCTCGGCTCGGTCAATTCCGTCGCTTCGTCGAAGATGACTGCCAAAGTCTGCGAGATTCTTGACAGGGAACTCGGGATTCCGGGCAACGCCGTCTACATCAGTTATTTCGGCACCCAGAATTGGGGATGGAACGGGGGAAACTTCTAGGTTCCTCCTAATCCTGTTTTTTTGATGACGAGGCGTGCCTTTCAAGGAAATCGATGTATGATTTTGCGTACCTTGAGAGCGACACGCCTCTTCTCGTCAGATAGCCCACCGTCATTTTGTCGTCTGTCTTCAGCGGCCTTGATATTATGCTCTCTCCGTTCAGCTCGTGGCTTATGATTCCTGAGCAGATTGTGTAGCCGTTCAGTCCTATCAGCAGGTTGAAGAGTGTCGCCCTGTCCCTGACCTTTATGCTTTTCCTGCAGTCGAAGTCGATTTCGGTGAGGGGCTCTTCCGCAAAGTAGAACGAATTGAAATCACCCTGCTCGTAGGTCAAGTACGGATATGGAAGCAAATCCTCAAGTTCTATCAAATCCTTTTTTGACAGCGGATTCCTGTCCGATATGAATACGTGCAGCGGTGTCGTCAGTATTGGTGTGAAAGACAGATTGTTCTTTCTTATCAGCTTCGATATCACATCGTCGTTCTTTGAGCTTTTGTAGATGACTCCGACCTCGCTTTTCAGTTTTGACACGTCTTCGATTATCTCGTGGGTCTTCGTCTCCCTGAGCGTGAAGTCGTATTCATCGGCTCCGGTCTCCCTTATCAGGTCAACGAACGCTTCTACCGCGAACGAATAATGCTGGCAGCTCACCGAGAATATCGTGCTTCCGCCTCCATTCCCCTTGTACCGCTCCTCCAACAGTTCCGCCTGTTCCAGAACCTGTCTCGCGAAAGAGAGAAATTCGTCCCCCTCGTTCGTCACGGAAACGCCCTTGTTCGTCCGCGAGAAAATCGAGATGCCCATTTCTTTTTCGAGTTCCCTGATGGCTGCTGTCAAGCTCGGCTGCGATATGAAGACCTTTTTCGAGGCTTCCGTTATGTTTTTGATGTCGGCCACAGCCACCGCATATTTCAACTGCTGCAATGTCATGCGGAAAATATAGACCATGACAGCTTCTTTTGCCATAGGAAAAATCTATCGACAAGCGCTTGAAAATAGTATTTTTCACAAATCCTTCAGTTTCTTATACTCACTTTCATGTTCAAAAAAATTGAGAAACAGGAGAAGAAAATGGCATACAGGACGTCTGTGGTAGGTTTTCCGAGAATCGGAAAAGAAAGAGAGTTGAAATTCGCACTTGAGAGATACTTCAAAAACGAGATTTCAGCTGGGGATCTTGAGGAGACGGGGAGGTCGATTAGGGAATACGGCTGGAGAAAACAGAAGGAAGCCGGTATTGAATTCATTCCGTCGAACGACTTCTCCTTTTATGACAATGTGCTGGACACGGCCTTCATGTTCGGCATAATTCCTGAAAGGTACGCGTCGCTTGGGCTTTCCTGCCTTGACGTGTATTTCGCCGCCGCCAGGGGCTA
>CAMHLH010000316.1 GCA_946185925.1 uncultured Treponema sp. | reverse complement strand
GTTGGAGTCGACTCCGTACTTGACGAGCTGCTTCCTGACGAAATCGGCTCTTTCTTTCGAGAGCTGCTTGAGCCCAGGTCCGTAGACCGCCACGTTCGTGCCCTCTTCCTCGGCGGCAGTTCCTGACATGCTGTTCGCGTGTCCTTCGACTGTGACCTTGTAGCTCTTGAACTTGTTCAAGACGACCGCGATTCTCTTGAGGATGCGCTCGTTGTTGGCGATTTGCTCTTTGGCAAGTCCCTTGCCCTTCGCGACGCCAGGCTCTCCCTCGCCCTTGAAGTCCGCCGCGTCGGAACGGAAGATGATTGAAGGAACGGCCATCTTGAGCCTGTTGCCGTCGCGGACGACCAGAATGTCGATAGGGATGATTCCTTCGAATGTGCTTGTCATGCCGAGCGAGTCGGTGACGGTGAACGTGTACGGATAGTCCATCGCCGACTGCACAAGCTCGTTCGAATTGTTGTTTGAGCGTCCGTCCCACTTGATTTGCTCTGTAATCGACGATTTTCCGCTCGTGCTCCAGAACTTCTCGCCTTTCGGGTCGTTTATCTGGAAGCTCCAGCTCTTGAGCGGCAGGAGAGTGTCCGCCTTGAGCTGGATGAAGAGGTCGTCGTCCTCGCCGTCGTTGTCCGGGCTGAAGTACTCAGGCGCGGTTTTGACGGATGCTTTCGGCGGCGTCACGCAAGAGATGAAGGCTGGCGAGACTGTCTCCACCTTGTTTCCCTTCTCGTAGTCGATGTTGAGCTTCGCCGTGTAAACGTTGTCCTCGATTGTCTTTCCGTCGTCTCCCTTTCCGTCCCAGACGAGCGTGGAAGGAATTTCCTTGAGAGTCTCGTTCGTCCATGTCTTCACGATTTTTCCGTCCGCCGTGGCAATCGCGAACTTCCAGTTTTCGATGCCCTCGTTCAGAGTCGTCTTTATCGTGAATTTCTGCGTGTCGAACTTGCCGTTGCCGTTCGGGCTGAAAGCCTGCGACTCGGCTGTGACGTATGCCTTTGTCTCCCTGTTGTCCACAGTGATGTCCGGGATTTCGGCTGTCGCCTTGTTGCCCGCCGCGTCCTCCGACATGAATACGAGCTTGTATTTTCCGTCCGGCAGCAGGTTGCCCTTGGAATCCGTTCCGTCGAATTCAAATGAAGGGACCTGGCCCTTCCAAGTGTAGGTTTTGACCGACTCGTTGTTTGAATTGTAGACGCGGGCTGTCCAAGTCTCTTCCGCTGAAGATTTGACATCGATGGGAACAGTGTCCTTCTGTCCGTCTGCGTCAGGCGAGAAGCGCGAGAACTTGGCTGCCAGGTCGATTTTCGGGGGAACCGTGTCGATGACGAATTTCTGCGATTTGACAGTGGATTCCGAACCGTTCTCCGATGTGGCCTTGAGTGTCGCGACGTAGCTTCCGTCTTTGCAGGAGGACTTGTCGCTTCCCTTGCCGTCCCATGTGAACGATGCCGGGAGGAAGGTTCCGTCCTGCTTCCAGACTTCGTTGCCGCTTTCGTCAGCGATTGAGAGCGAGAATTTGTTGATGTTGCTCGATGATTTCACGACCGGCGTGATTCTGATGTCCGCCGGCCTGTCCGGGTTGAAAGCCGTCTTGTTCAGGTTCAGGAGAAGCTCCGTCTTGCTGGTGTCGAGCTTTATGTCGGTGACGGCTATTTCGCTCGTGTTGCCAGCCTTGTCCGATGCGGCGAGGACGTACTTGTAGGTTCCGTCCGGGGCGATTTTGCTCTCGTTGTCGAGTCCGTCCCATGCGAACGTCTCCGGCGGGAATGCGCCGAAATCGACTTCCTTGACGGTCACGCCGCTTGCGTTGACGAGCTTTCCCTTCCAGTCTTCAATTGGAGAGCCGAGCGCGTCTTCCGGGAAAGTCTGGGCGATTTCGAGAGTGTCCAGGTTTCCGTCTCCGTCCGGCGAGAACGTGAGGTTCTTGGCGGCGATTTTCGCCTTCGGCTCCGTGTTGTCGAGCGTGAAGAGGGGCGATGTCATCGGGGCGGTCTCGTAGCCGTTCAGGTATTTTGCCTTCACGGATGCCTGGTAGGTGTTTCCTTCCTTGACGAACTCGCCGTTGTCGTTCTTTCCGTTCCATGTGATTTCGGATGGCGGATTGTCGCTGCCGGCGAAGGTTTTGTGGACGGTTCCCTTGTCGTCCACGATTTTCACCGACCATTCCTTGAGCTTGTTGCCCGACCTTTCGTCAGGAACTGGAATCTTCACTTCGAACTTGATTTCCTTCGTCGCGCTGTTGCCCTGCGGAGAGAAATACTTTCCGTCGGTGATTGCGATGTTTGTGGCCGGTTTCTCCGCCGAGTAGATGATGTTCGGTATGCTTTCCTCTGTGTGGTTTCCAGCCTTGTCGGTCGCGCTTACCTTGTATGAGTAGACACCGTCCGGAAGTGGGAGGCCCGTGTCGTCCGTTCCGTTCCATTCGAACTTGAGGGGCGCGCTCGTCGTCCACTTCACTGTCCTCACGGGATTTCCGCGGACATCCAGGAAGACTCCCGTCCACTCGTCCTCGGTTGAGCCCGACTGCTCCACCGGGAATACGATTTTCGCACCCTCTCCGAAAATCTTCGCGTCGTCGGCAGGCTTCTCGATGTTGATTTCAGGAGGCGTGTTGTCCACGACAACCGAAAGCTTGTCGGTCATTCCGATGTTGCCGTTGTCGTCGCTGGCCTTCATGTAGTATCTGTAGTTTCCGTCCGGGGCGATTTCTCCGTTGTCCATCACGCCGTTCCATGAGACCGACGATGGAATCGCGACCCCGTTCTTTGGAGTGAAGAGGGCTTTCCAGAAGCCTTTGAAAGTGAGTTTCGCGTCTCGCTTGTCCTTGTTCTCGACCTTCCTCACGACTTCCCCGTTTTCGTTCTCGATTACGAGCGTCCATGACTTGACGTATCTCTTTTCCTTGATTTTGATGGGAATCTCAAGGACGTCCTTCACTCCGTCGTTGTTCGGGGAGAAATAGACAGTCTCCTTCTCTGCGAAGGCGGTTCCACAAATCATCATGGTCAAGGCGGATGACAATAAAATTTTTTTCATTCGTTTTACCTTTTTGCGCTTATTGATTTTGATTTTTGTTCTGCTTCATCTTACCACATG
>CAMHLH010000315.1 GCA_946185925.1 uncultured Treponema sp. | reverse complement strand
CCCGCCCTGTTCTCGATGCCGGAAGGGAGCGTCAGTTTTTCGATTGCCGCCGTTTCCGTGTATTCCTTGAAAAAATCTTTCACAGGGTCGTCATACGAAGGCCCGAAAAGCGTGTCGAAGTCGCATGAAAGAATCAAAAACGAAAACAAGAGAAGAAATATGCCGGAAAGCTTTTTCAGTCCACTTTTCATGATTCACCTCCTAGAACTGCCAGCCAATGCCGACAGACGGCTGCATTGTCCCCAGCACCATGTCCTTGTTCACCACAAGCACATAGTCCGCCGCCGTCTCCGCGTACAACCGCTTGTTCAAGTAGAACTGGAATCCGCCGCCGGCCCCGAACGAGGGACTCAACGTGTTTAAAGGCTCGGAATCGATGTTGTGGGGAAAATGGAACATGATGTTGTTGAAGTAGGCAAGCCCCACTCCCCCATGCATCTCCAGTACGACCCTGCGGCGGAACATCGGCAGCTGATAGACGAAGAGCAGCTGTCCCATGCCCAAGTTTCCGTCGATTGTGTACGTGCCCTCATCCTTCGATATTCTCGTGTAGCTCATGCGGACGGCGGTCCCCAGATAGCCCCAGTTGTGCTTGAAAGTCATGAAAGAGAGCTTCGCCTGCGCACTCATCGGAAAAACCTTGCTCAAGTAGGTCGGGAACGTGCTGTCGTGCAGGACGAGCGGACATGTGTAGCCTGCCTCCACGTCGATGTCCAGCCACTTCTTGAACTTCACGGTGAAGAGGGAGTCCTCGTTCTCCGTCGAATGTAGGCCGGAAGCGTCCTGCGCGAAAATGTGGTACTCGCCCACGTCCAGCTGCTTCATGTCGAACCTGAGGGTGATGCTCCTGTCGCCCTTGTCGTGGGAGACGACCCCGACCGGCGTCAAAATCCGCCTGCCGCTCCTCAAAAGGTATTCCGTATGGCCAGAAAGTTCATCCCCTCCCATGGAAAGCGGTTCGAGCAGATTGCGCCCCTCCACTTTCAAAACGCCGTCGTTGTCCAAATCGTCGAGGTACATCGTGCGCCGCATGTAGAGCGGATAGCTCACGTCCTTGACAAGCGGCATCCGCGCCTTTCTGACGGTGAATTCGTCGCGGCTCGTCAGGCTCTCCTCAATCATGCCGAGAACGTTGTAGACCTTTATCGTAGAGCGGTATTTTCCCGGCGGGAGCATCGGCTCGATGTATATCAAGCACCGCTCGCTCTCCTCGCTGTCGGTCTCGTGGAAAAAGACCCTCTCGGCGCTTCCGTCGTCGCCCAGCCGCTCGATTTCGATTTCGTATTTGAGGACGTCCCCCGCGCTCGACCACTCGAACGGCTGCCGAATCTCGTTCAACTCCGAATTCACAGACTCGGTATCGCTCAGGGAATTTTCCACCGGCAAAGGCTCCTCCGCCATGCAAAAAAGAGGACGAACAAACAGGAGAATCAGAAGAAGCCTACTGCGCATAGAGTTCCCCCTTCTTCTGCCGTTTTCCGCCGGAGGAATTTATCGTGTAGTCGATTGAGAACACACCCTCGTAGGGTATTCCGTCGACCAGGATTTCGCTTCCGCCGTCCTTTTTGTAGACGCCGCGGACTCGCCATGAAAAATCGCCCTTGGAGAGCTTGGAGAGTTCGACGAACGAGAACGAGGTGTTTCCGTTTCCTTCGACAACTTCTTTGTGGATACGGCTTCCGCTGCCGGAGAATATCTCCACGACGTACGCGCTCGCCCTTGGAATCCGCCGCCACGAAAAGACCAGCCGCGGATTCTTTCTGAGATATGCGGCGTCGAACAGAGGACCGTCTTCCACACCGGCGTTCTCCGGCGGCTCGAAAGGCGGGATTTCGTCCACCCTGAACGAGAATTTTTGGGCGGAGGAGATGTCGAGTTCGTCCATCGTGAGAGCTTCCACTGTCCACTCGTAGAGTCCGGAAGACAGAGGCGGAAGCTGCTGGCTGTACGACTTCTGCGGGAACGAGCGAACGTCCGAATTTCCTCCGATTTTGGAAAGGGAAATCCGCGCGCTCGAATACGGCTCCTTGGAGGAGAATTTCAGGACTGGAGGATTCTCTATCGCCTGCCAGCCGTCGAATTCCGCTCCGTCGGGTGGATAGAGAAGCGTCATCGGCGTCACTTTTCTAAGGAAGAATTCGGAAGACGCAAGATGGCTGCTTCGTCTTGAAGAAGAATCCGTCTCGTATTTGAACGACTGTATCTCCCAGCGGTACAGCCCCTCCTCGTAGTCCTCCATGTCGAATTCAACGCTGCCGCCCGTGATGAAGTTCTCGTCGGAAAGTGGCACCTCGCTGCCCTGGCTGTAAATCTTGACGCGGTAGTAGTCCGCGCCCGCCGAATCCGTCCACGAAAACTCGCACGGCTTGTTCGGGCGGACGACAGCCTTTTTCGCCGCCGAAGGAAATTCAATTCTCGGAGGTGGAAGCTCGTCCACAACAAAGAGCCTCTTCGCCTCTGTCGCGCGGGTGAAGCCGGCCGACTTCGTCGTGATTCTCCAGAAGTATCCTCCGATGTCGAGTTCCGCGCCTGAAAAAGAGCCGCCCGATATCTCCGAATCGAACACGATGTCGCTGAAGGCCGCGTCAGAGGCTATCTGGATGTACTGTGGAATCGTGAGGTTCGACTTCCACGTGAACCGGGTGTCGCCAAGGAGCGGCTGCCATATGCTGTAGCCGTCAGGCGGGAAGACAGTGCGCTGCTCGACCTCCCCTTCAACCGCGAAGAACGAGCGCGTTTCCGAAAGCGGAGAGACGTTTCCCTCGCTGTCGGTCTGCGTAACGCCCCAGAAATATTCACCGTCGGAAAGGCTCTTGAGTTCGTCGGATGAAATCGACAGGAAGTTCTCGCTCGTCCTTCTTTCGATGACAGGCTCGGAGAGGTTCTTGCGCCTGGAGACGGACACAGTGTATGTCGAAGGCTCGTCCTCCATGCGCCAGGAGAGGACTTCAAACTTCTTGGTCTTGTCGAGGAACGAACCGTCGACAGGTGTCACGAGCGACGGAGGAAGAAGATTCCCCCTCTTCTCCACCTTGAACGAACCGATATCGGACGGATTTGAAAGACCTGTGTTGTTGACGACATAGTATGGGGTTACTTGATAGTAG
>CAMHLH010000314.1 GCA_946185925.1 uncultured Treponema sp. | reverse complement strand
ATCTCACCATAAACACGCGCTCCGCCTCGACAGTGCAGAACGAGTTGAATTCCATAAGATCGAACGTCCTGCAGCTGCTCGACTTGATAAACGCCGCCTCGGGTGGAAAAACGTCCGCGCTTGCGAAACAGGCCGAGGCTTTCTTCTTCGAGCGAAATTCTTCCATAGCTGAAATCATACTGTTCACGAACCATGGCGGTTCTGAGAACCTCTTGGTCCACACGAGGCTCAAGAACACCCGTTTCTTCGTTTCCAACGAGCTGGACATCTCCGCGGCCGACACTCTCCTCTCTCAAATAAAAAAGCAGATTGCGGCTTCATGCGCTGGCGAGACAATCGCGTTGAACGCGTCCCCGTTTCTGAAGGCGGCTACGATGGCCCTTCTTCTTCCATACCGCGAGGGCGGCCTTGAACAGTGCTGCCTCATACTCTTCAGCATCGACAACTTGTCGGCGGTGCTCGGGGCCGGCTCCATGAACGAGACTTTCGTAATGAACGACTCCGCCGACCTTCTCTGCCACCCCGAGAGCGTGCGTGTCCTTTCCGGTCAGAGCGTGAAGAACCACCCCCTCGTGCGCTTGATGAGGGAGGAGAACCAGAACAACGAGGAAAGCAGGCAGATTCTGTACGATTCCGTGGACGAAGGCGGAAAAAAGTCGACGTTCGTCGGCGCGTACCAGAAAATCGGCATCGCGGACATAGGCGTGTGCACTTCCGTTCCCCTCGACACTGTGCTTGAGGGGGTCGTCACGACGAGGCGCAACAATCTCTATCTGATGGGAGTCGTCTTCTTCGTCTCCGTCGTCTTCATTCTCGTGTTCAGCAGATTCGCCATCTCAAGGCACCTCAGAAGGCTCACAATGGCGGCCGAGGAAATCCAGAAGGGAAATTTCAACACGCCTCTCATCTCCACCCTCAACATCCGGCGGAGGGACGAAATCGGAATCCTCAACAAATCGACCAAGGACGAGCAGGAATTCCTCAACACTTTCGCAAAGTTCACTAACAGGGGAGTCGCCAAGGCCATAGCCAGGAAGGAAATCGACTTCGAGCCGCATTTGAAGGACGTCACGATTTTCTTCTCCGACATACGAGGCTTCACGGCCATATCCGACGGCTTCAAGAACCGTTTCGGCGAGGAAAGTCCGAGGGAAATCATCGGCTTCCTGAACGACTACATGGGGCGCATGGTCAACTGCGTCACGATTTCCGGCGGCACGATAGACAAGTTTGAGGGCGACGCGATAATGGCGGTCTGGGGAATCCTCCGCGACGACAGCCTCGATTTCGAGCAGCTGCCCGATGACGACCCGAAGAAAAGTGAGCTTTCGGAAATCCACGCGCGGCACGTCAAGGCCGACGCTGTGAGCGCGATACGGGGGACAATCGCCATGAGGTACGCGCTCATGCAGTACAACAAGGACGCTGAGGCTTTCACGAAGGCGCACGAGCACGAGGCGAAGGCGAAGTACAAGCCCCACATCAGAATCGGATGCGGAATCAACACCGGCCGCGCGACTTGCGGAATCATGGGCAGCGAGGACAAGATGGAGTACACCGCAATCGGCGACAGCGTGAACTTCGCGAGCCGAACGGAAAGCTCCAACAAGCCTTGCGGAACCGACATCCTCATAACCGAGGACACCTACAACCTCTTGAAGGGGGATTTCATACGCTGCGAGGAGAACGGATTCTCGATTCCTGAGGGGAACGAGGAGAACGAGCTTGTGGTGGAGCAGATTCCTGTGGAATTCGAGGTGAAGGGCAAGGGCGCGCAGCACTTCTACGGAGTCGTGAACATGCCGCAGTTCGACATCGAGGCTTTTTTCAGGCAGTCGGACAAGGATTTCACGCTCGACGAGGTCTGCGCCCGCGCGGTGGGAAAGAACGGGCCGAAGACGCTCAACGAGATGAGGACGCTCCTCGGCATTCCAATTCCAGAATTTGAATCGGTGAACTTGAATGAAGAAGAGAACAAAATCCAGGTCAAGAAGTAGAGGACGCCGCACGTCCGATTTGGCCGTTCCGTTTTGGATTTCTGTCGCCATTTGTCTCGTCTGTGCCGCTTTGTGCTACTACCGCTTCCACACTGTTTTCTTCCGCGAAATGTCGAAAATGGACGAGGAGCCTATCGCGACAATAACGTTCAAATACAAGACCGCCGAGCGAAAATTCCTGGACAGGGTCGTGTGGGACAGGCTCAGGCAGAATTCCCCCGTCTACAACGGCGACACGATACACACGGCGGAGCTTTCCGAGGCCACGGTCTGGTTCACGGACGGAACGACTCTCGACCTTTCAGAGAACACGATGGCCCAGGTCTTCCTCCATGTGGATGGAACCCTGTCCGCAGATTTGGGCGAGGGCAGCCTGACTGTCGGCGCCTCGGAAAACGGGGGCGGAATCGAGATTTCAAGCGGCAAAGTGAAGGTCGCTTTGAAGGCTGGCTCCGTTCTTTCCGCCACGAAATCAAGCGGCGACGCGGTGTCGCTTTCAGTCCAGAAGGGAAGCGCGGAAGCCGCAGGCGGAGAGTCCATTTCGGCGGGGGATTCTGTCCTCGTCGACGACGGCGTGAAAAAGGAGCTTCCGTTGTCAATGAAGTCACCAGTTCCCAACGGAAAATTCCTCTACCACACGGAAGACTTGTATCCGGTGGACTTCGAATGGAAGGCTTCAAGCGGAATGTCGAAGCTCAGTTTGGAAATCTCCAGCGACAGGAATTTCGGCCGGGGGAGCTCTTCCACGGGAGAAAAAACGGAACAGAAAATAGACGTGTCCGGCCTGGACAAGGTTTCCGTGTCGCTTCCGAAAGGCGTCTACTACTGGCGGCTTTCGGACTCTGAGACGCAGGAAAGCGGGAACGCCTGCTCCGGGCGCTTCCAGATTGTCCAGTCCCTCAAGCCGGCCCTCGTTGTGCCCGCTGACAATTTCTCCTACACATACAGGAAGCAGCCTCCGTCCATCCGCTTCATCTGGCTTGAGAGCGAGGCCGCGACCGCGTACAGTTTCGCAGTCTCCAAAAACAGCGACATGTCGTCCCCTGTCATCGTGCAGCGCACATCAAGCCCCTCGATAATAATCTCGACGCTGACGGAGGGGACATACTACTATCA
>CAMHLH010000313.1 GCA_946185925.1 uncultured Treponema sp. | reverse complement strand
TTGCTAAATTCAGCCTAATTATGGAGAATCATTCATGACAAAGGATTTGACGAGCGGGCATCCGCTGAAAATCATTTTCAGCTTCGCTCTGCCGGTGTTTTTCGGGTATTTGTTCCAGCAGGTCTACAACATCGTGGACACAATCATCGTAGGGCAGTTTCTTGGAGTCGACGCACTGGCGGCAGTTGGCGCGACGGGAAGCTTGCACTTTTTCATCATCGGCTTCTGCATGGGCGTCTGCTCGGGATTCGCGATTCCGGTCTCACAAAGGTTCGGCGCGAAGGACTACGGAGCCATGCGGCAGTTCGTCTTCAACGCGTGGATTTTAATCGGGATTCTTGCCGCCGCGCTTACAGTGGTCACCGTCATCTTCTGCAGGCAGATGCTGGAACTTCTCGAAACGCCAAAGAACATCATCGACATGTCGTACTCGTATTTCGTCATAATCCTCGCCGGCATCCCCGTCATCCTGTTCTACAACACGCTGGCCGGAATGATAAGGGCGCTTGGGGATTCAAAAACTCCGCTCTACTTCCTTCTGATTTCGGCGGTCTTGAACATCATCCTCGACCTTCTCTTCATCGCGGTCTTCAAGATGGGCATTCCGGGCGCCAGCCTCGCAACTGTGATTTCGCAGGGCGTGTCGGGCATCATGTGCTTCATCTACATGAGGGCGAAATTCGAGATTCTCAGGCTCAAAAAGGAGGACAGAATCATCTCCGCAAAAAGGATGGCGACGCTCATAAGCATCGGAGTTCCGATGGGCTTGCAGTATTCGATTACGGCGATTGGAAGCGTCATCCTGCAGTGGTCCGTGAACATCTTGGGCTCGGTCTATGTGGCGGCGATGGTCACCGCGCAGAAAATCAGCATCTTCTTTTCCACACCGTTCGACGCGCTCGGAACTACGATGGCGACATACGGCGGACAGAACGTGGGCGCGAAGAAAATCGACAGGCTCAACTCGGGTCTTTTCTGGGGCTGCGCAATCGGATTCGCGTGGTCGCTCCTGGCCCTCGTGGTTCTCTACTTCTTCACGGACGACATGGCTTCCCTTTTCATGAGCAAGGACGAGCCGCCGGAAGTCGTCGCGGAAGTAATCAAGAACGCCTTCTACGCCCTCATGGCGAACGGCTGCACCTACTGCCTTCTCACCCTCGTGAACGTCGTCCGCTTCATGATTCAGGGCATGGGCTTCTCCCACCTCGCGGTTTTCGCAGGATTGGCGGAGCTTGTCGGAAGGGGCTTCATCGCAATCGCCCTGGTCCCGATTTTCGGCTTCCAGGGAGCGGTTCTCGCAAGCCCGCTCGCATGGGTGCTGGCGGACGCCTTCCTGATACCTGCCTATTTCTCATGCAGAAAAAAGCTCATAAAAACGCTGGAGGCGCCATCGGCGGCATGAACTTTCCATTTGCAGAAACTAAGCTTTTTCTGTGATAGAATCAAAAAATGTTTTCAAAAAAGTACACAAAATCGTTTTTTACAATGCCAACGGCGGCTCTCTTGCTTCTGTTGGCTTTTTCCTGCGCCACGCCCGCGAATGTGAACACGGACTTGTCCGGCGGAGAAAGCGGGAACACGGAACAAGCGCAGACTGAAAATCACGGCGACAAGGAAAAGGAAGCGGAAAAGGCAAAGAAAGCCGAGGAAGAGCGCAGAAAAGAGCTTGAACAAAAGCTCCAGAAAGCCACATCCACAATCGACATGCTCTTCGCAGGGGACGTGATGGCGCACGAGGAGAATTTCAAGCCCGGAAAATTCGACAGGATTTGGAAATACGTCGCCCCAAAAATCCAGGCGGCCGATTTGGCGTTCTGCAACCTCGAAAGCCCGGTCATGGATTCAAAAAAGTGGATGTCCTACCCCACTTTCAACATGCACACGAACTACGTCGAAGAGGCCATCAAGGCGGGGTTCGACGTGTTCTCGCTCGCGAACAACCACACGAACGACCAGTACCTCAAAGGAATCAACTCCACGAGGGAATATTTCAAGAGCAGAAAGGACGTCTGGGCGGCAGGGCTTCGGGAAACAGCGGGCGGGCCGCTCACCTACCAGATTGTCGAAAAGGAAGTTGAACTGAAAGACGAGAACGGAAACGCGATTTTGGCTAAAGACGAAAGCGGAATCGAAAAGCCGATGACCGACAAATGGCGAATCCTTTTCGTGGCGATGACGGAGCTTTTGAACAGGAACGACTACGAAAGCTACATCGACCACTATCCGAGAGACAGGCGGGCACAGTTCAAGGAATCGTTGAAGAAGCTCAAGAGCGAGAACGAGCACGATTTGTTCATCGTGTCTGTGCACACGGACGAGCCGGAATACGTGCTCAAAGTCTCGGCCGACCACCGCTCGTTCTGCCACCAGCTCATTGACGAGTGCGGTGTCGACATCGTCTGGGCGAACCACCCGCACGTCGTGCAGGAATGGGAGAAAGTCGAGACGAAGGACAACAGGGACGCCTTCATCATGTACGCGAACGGAAACACGATTTCCGGACAGAGGAGGACGCAGCACTTCGACAATCCGGGCGACAGCTTCGACTACAGGGGCGAAGGGATTTTCATGGAGCTTTCATTCGAGAAGAGGCGCGTCAAAAAAGACGGAGAGAAGAAATCCACGCTCAAGAAGACGAAGGCGAGCCTCATAACGGTCATGGTGGCGGCAGACGACAGATACGTAATCAGATTTCTTGACGACAGGCTTTTGGAAGTGCTTGACGAGGCTGAATATCTTCAATGGAAGGACTATCTTTCAAAAAGAAAGAAACTCATGGAATCCTACCTGCCGAAAGGTGACTGGTGAACGTCAAAAAACGGCGGGGAAAAAAGAAACGATTTTCTGCTATAATAGACTTTCAGCACCCAAGAAAAAGAAACACAAACCTTTAGGAAAATATAGATGGATTATCAGAAACTACCAGTTTACGAACAGAAGGAAAAAATCCTTGAATCACTCAAGAACAACCAAGTGATAGTCGTGCAAAGCCCCACAGGCTCTGGAAAGACGACGCAGATACCGGTCATCCTGCACGAGGCCGGCTACTCCGAAAACGGCATGATAGCAGTCACGCAGCCGAGAAGAATCGCGGCGTTGAGCGTGTCGGAATTCATAGCGAAGC
>CAMHLH010000312.1 GCA_946185925.1 uncultured Treponema sp. | reverse complement strand
AAGTTCAAGGTGTTTTTTATTGTCTGTTTGCGAATTTGTTGAGAAATCTTGGCGAATTCGCTTTGAAATTCTTTAAGTCGAAAATTGATTTTGCCGATTTATAAAGTATACGGTTGAAAAGTTTCTCGGTTGTTTTTCCGTTTGAGCGGCTTTTTCACCGGAGGAAGAGAAATGGATATTAACACCACGATGAGCGCATCGGAGAAATTGCAGACGCAGAACGCAGTCGACATGTTCAACAAGACTCTCACAGTCGATGGTCGCCAGCCAAGCCATGAACTCGGCAAGGACGACTTCCTCAAGATTTTGATTGCGCAGATGACAAATCAGGATCCGACCAGCCCGCTTGAAAATACAGAATTCATAGCCCAGATGGCTCAGTTCTCGACACTCGAACAGATGACGAACATGAGCAACAGTTTCGAGAAGCTCGCTTCACTCATGAACACGACGGAAGCCCAGAGCACTCTTGGACATACTGTGGAAATTGATTTGGGCGACACCACGACAAGGGGCATCGTCGAGGCTACGACTCGCGGCACTCATCCACAGGTGAAGGTGAACGGAATGTATTACGACATGGACAAAGTTTTGTCCGTGTATGGCGAATAAAATAAATAAAAGAAAATCATAAAGAGGGTAGTATTATGATGAGATCACTTTATTCTGGAGTTTCTGGATTGCAGAACCACCAGACAAGAATGGACGTTATTGGAAACAACATTTCCAACGTCAACACAACAGGTTTCAAGCGCGGACGCGTTAATTTCCAGGACATGATAAGCCAGCAGCTTTCCGGCTCGGCTCGTCCTACAGAGGAGAAGGGTGGTGTAAACCCTAAGGAAGTCGGTCTAGGAATGACGGTCGCGGCAATCGACACTGTTTTCACACAGGGAAACCTCCAGTCTACAGGTATCTCAACAGATGTCGCCATCCAGGGAAACGGTTTCTTCCTTGAGAAAAACGGCGAAAGAAGCTTCTACACTCGTGCCGGTGCGTTTGGTCTCGACCGCGACGGCACACTCGTGAACCCTGCGAATGGATACAAGGTTCAGGGATGGATGGCAAAGGAAATAGACGGAGAAATGGTCTTGAGGACGTCCGCCAGCACAGAGGACCTGGTTATTCCTGTCGGTTCAAAAGACCCTGCGAAGGCTACACAGAACGTCAACTTCGCCTGCAACTTGAACAAGAACACTCCAATAATCCCGGAGAACGCCACAGAGGCTGACCGCACAAAGGGGACTTGGGCGACTGAATTCAAAATCTACGATTCATTCGGAAACGCGCACAACTTGGCGGTCAACTTCGAGCGCGTTCCTGACAATCCGAACCAGTGGAGGGCGACAGTGCAGGTTGATCCTGACAACGCAGAGTACACCCAGACCCGCGTCGGATTCGGAACTACAGACGGAATGGAGAACTCTTTCCTCGTGAACTTCGACAACACTGGAACTTTGCAGTCGGTGACCGACACGGCCGGAAACGTATCCAACGAAACTGGCGAAATCATTCTCCAGACATCGTTTACTGTTCCTGAGTCGAATGCTGATGCCGATGGAAATCCAATGAGGCAGACCCTCAACATCAACTTGGGAACAATCGGAAGCCAGATAAACACAATCACCCAGAGCGCGTCACAGAGTTCCACAAAAGCGTTCTATCAGGACGGATACACGATGGGATATCTTGAGAACTTCAAGATTGACTCTTCCGGCGTAATCACAGGCGTTTATTCGAACGGAACGAACCGCACAATCGGACAGCTCGCGATGGCAACTTTCACGAACCAGGGTGGTTTGGAGAAGGCCGGCGACAACACTTACGTCGAGAGCATCAACTCTGGTGTCGCTAATATCGGCGTGTCGGGCGTTGCTGGAAAGGGAACCCTGCTCGCCGGCGCTCTTGAAATGTCGAACGTCGACCTCACAGAGCAGTTCACCGACATGATTGTCACTCAGCGCGGTTTCCAGTCGAACGCAAAGACAATCCAGACTGCCGACACTCTTCTCGAGACTGTCTTGAGCTTGAAGCGCTAAGTTTGATTTAATGGCCATTGGCCTCTATCGATTTGATTTGTCGATAAACTAGTTAAAAAACGTTTCAGAAGGTTCGCCAACTGCCCGGCGGGCCTTCTTTTTTTATGTTCGGGAGATTTAATTGATTCAGCTTTCGGAATTCTACAAGTCGGTTTTTGGATGCAAGGTCTACAAGGTCGCAATTGATGCCGGATGCACCTGTCCGAACAGGGACGGAAGCAAAGGCGTTGGAGGCTGCGTGTTCTGTAGCGAGAGCGGGTCTGGGGACTTCGCGTCCGACAGGAACCTTTCCATAAAGGAGCAAGTCGAGCGGGGGAAGGCTCTCGTTTTGTCTAAATTGAGGGGAAGAAGTGGAAATAGGGAGGGAAAATTCATAGCCTATTTCCAGAATTTCACTTCGACTTACGGAGATGCGGACGCGCTTGAACGAAAGTATCGGGAGGCCCTTTCATGCGAAGGCGTCGTGGGGCTGTCGATTGCTACCCGGCCTGACTGTCTTGGCGGCGATATTCTTGGCCGTATCGCAAGAATCAGCGAGAACCGCTTCGTCCAGCTGGAGCTCGGGCTTCAGACGTCGAATGAGGAAACCGGAAAATTCATCAACCGCTGCTACACGAATCTCGATTACGAAAATGCCGTCCGCTCCATAAAGTCGGCGGCTCCAAAAATCCACATTGTGACGCATTTGATTTTCGGTCTTCCTCATGAAAGCCGTGAGGACATGATGGATTCCGTGCGCTTCGTCGTCGGGAATTTTCTTTCGGGGGAAAAGCCGTTTTATCCACTCGGCATAAAGATTACTGTTTTATATGTCGTGAAGAACACTGCACTCGCAAGAATGTACGCTGAAGGAAAAGTGTCGTGCCTAGAAAAGTCCGAATACTACAGCCTGCTGTCGGACGCTCTCCGGATTCTTCCAGACGACACTGTTGCCCATCGGTTGACGGGTGATCCTCCAAAGTCCATTCTGTTGGCACCTCTTTGGCCATGCGACAAGAAAAGGGTGCTTAACGACCTGAAAAAAATTACAGAAAGTCGAAATTTTACTTGACATGGCTTTCATTATCGGGTAATATTAAATTCATATTCGCTGCCTTAGCTC
>CAMHLH010000311.1 GCA_946185925.1 uncultured Treponema sp. | reverse complement strand
CCTTGAGCCCCTCCTTCCTTTTTTCAAAGAAGAACTGGATTGCGACCGTCGAGAACGTCGGCAGGTAGATGCAGAAGCCCAGGGTCAAAGCCATTATCGGGCAGTAGATGATGAGGACCTGCTTGAACAGGATGGTCACGAAGACGAGGAAAACCGACATGAGGACGTTCTTCAGGTTCTCCAGCCGCAAAAAGTCCAGCAGGTGGAAGACGAGCGTGCTCACTATCATCTGCACGTCGAAGAGCAGGAGCAGCGTCACCGCATAGGCGAAGCGGCCTGGAGCCGGCACGAAAATAGAAAGTATGGCCGCCAGAAAAAAATAAGTGCCGTTGTCAATCTTCTTAACTATTGAATCCTTCATCGTCTGCATTCCTCAAAAATCCTAAAAACGAAAGACGCTCGATGCGCCGCATGGAAACTACCTGTCATGGTTGATTCTCTTGATGATTTTCGGAACCATGCCTTGCCAGTATTTCATTATTCCGTCCGAACTCCTGAAATCCAGCATATCCCCGACCCTGCCAAAATCTCCGGCGTAGCCGATGAACGTGGGGTTATCAAACTCGCCCTCGCCACAGACGAAAACCGCAGGAACTGGCCCGACAATCGACGGAACCCGGACGAGGACACCGTAGCACCTGTCCTTCGAATTCGTGCCCGGCCTCAAAAGCGAATAGACGGCGGAGCTTGTCGAAATCGCAGAATCCACGGCCACGAACTTGTCAACAATGTACTTCTCGCCGGCGTACGCGTCGAGAACGGTCTGGACCTCCACGGCAAGCCCCTTCTTCCATGATTCCCTCGTCTGCAATATAGAAAATATCAATATGGCCGTCATGAACACTATTATTCCAAAAAAGATTCCGAAATCCCTCAAATTCTTCTTAGCAAAATCTTCCATATTTTACACTCCAACACAAAATCAAACGCCGGCACCTTCTGAAACCTTCTTTACCCTGGCGGCTATGACAGATTCAGTGTACTTTTTCTCGTAATAGTTTTCGACAGTCTGTATCAGCGGAGAAAGAACGTTGAGCAGGAGGATTGTGAAAACAAAACCAGCCGAAGAAGTTCCGACACCGACGATGCAGAAGGCCAAGACACCGCCGACGAATCCGTAGAGAAATTTTCCCCTGTTCATGAGCGGCACTGTTCCATGCCACTGCAGCAGGAACAGGACGCAGAACACGGTTCCGCTCGAAAGCATGGCGAGTATGACGTCCCCCTGCATGGCAGGTCCGTCGTAGAACAACGGGGCCACGAAGCGGACAAGAAGCGCGTACACGGCAAGAAACGTCCCCGGAATCATCAGGTTGTAGACATTGAACGAAAAAAGGACAATCGACGTCAAAATCGTGAGCAGGTTGAACCTGAAAGCGGGAATCGTCGAATGGGTGTCCCAAAAGAGAGAGACATAGCCGTCGGGAATGGAGACACCGAGCGAGGCGAAAACATTGTTGTTCAGGAAATTCGTTATGCGCGCGTCCAAGGCCAGCATCTGAAAACTTCCTCCATGGATGAGCGAAAGAGCCGGGTTCCTCGACTGCAAATCCTCTACGGAGACCTGCATCGGCGGGAACAGTTTCATTCCAACCAGCCAGCAGACCACGACGGTGAGGGCTATCGGATTTATCCATGACTTTATGAAGCCGCCGAGCACGCTCCTGTTCACAAAAAGGACTATGAAGGAAACGAAAAAGACCGCCAGCGGCGGAAAAGTCGATGGAATCAAAAGCCCTATCAAGGTTCCACGGATGGCCGCTATCGTCCAAATAAAGACATCCTTTCTGTCCGCCCCAAAATCGAATGCCTCGGAAAGGAGGGATGCGAGGAGGGATGCCGCAAGTATCGAGACAGACGCGAAACTCTCGGTCACAAAAAGCATGACAATCTGGGGCAGCAAAGCCGCGAGTATGAAATAAGCCTGTGTCCGGACCGACGGGTTCAGATATTTGAAGGGGCTCAAAGAAACTGTCTTGAACAAATCTTCCTTATGGTTATGTCTCATTTCCAACCTGCCAAAAAACTAGATTTCGTACTCAGGAGCGAACACTGCTCCCGAACTGCCGCCGTCGTCCGAATCAGCCAAGTCGGACTTGACGAACGCAATCGTCTGTCTGAGCGGAATCCTCGAAGGGCAGACGGAATTGCAAAGGCCGCACTCGATGCAGAGCTTAGAGGAATCGAGGACAGCCTTCTCCGAACTTTCGTTCCTGCTGTCGCCGACTTCCTGAAGCTTGTAGACCCTGTATATATTTCCGGGCCAGAGACGAGCCGGACAAACCTTGCGGCATGAACCGCACCTAACACACATCTCTGTGCTCTCGATTGTGGCCTGGCATTCCGGCATGAATTCGACGGACTTCATCATCTTTGAAACGGGAATGTCCAAACTGCCGACAGAGTAGCCGAGCACGACTCCGTTGACGACGATTCTCGCCAGCCTCTTCTTCAGGCCTCCGCACTGCTCAACAAGCTGCCTGAGAGGAGTTCCGATTTTCAAGTTCAAAACGGCGGCGGCGTTCAAGGCATCCCCAGTGACGTGGACGAACCTGCTCATGACTGGCTTCCGCAAAACAACGGCGTCGAAAACCGAAACGGCAGTCTGCGGGTCTATGAAAAAATCCTTCAGGCAAAAACCGGAGAAAATCTTGTACGCATCCCTCTCCTTCTTCGAGACGGCCCTTGCCGCGGCTTTCGACGCCGCTATGATGTTCCGCACAGTCCCTGACGGATACTTTTTCACATCGACAGGAACGGTCAAGACCCTCAACCCCTCGAACGAATCAGAGAAGCTCTCCCCGCTCTCCGAAAACTCGCCGTCCAAGCCGCCATAAAGCTTTTTCATGGCAGGACTTCCCCTCTCGTAAACAAAAGCCACGCCCCCGACCCCCAAAGCCTTCGCTATGATGGCGGTTCCTTCTATAACCTTCTCGGAGACGCTCTCCGAAACAAAACTGTCACAGACCCTGCTTGGATCGTCGTCAAAAAGCCGCACGGCCAGAATCTTGGCAGCAGCCCCCTTCGCCTGTGAATAGAGGGACTGGCAGCCCTTGAACGTGTTGACCACGCCGTAGTCCTTGAAAAGCTCCAAAATCGAAGAAGAGCCGAGGAAATGCCAATCATACTGCCTCAGACTTTTTCC
>CAMHLH010000310.1 GCA_946185925.1 uncultured Treponema sp. | reverse complement strand
AACTGTAGCGGAAAATGATAATGAACCTTCCGTCCGTGCTTACTGCATGGGCGGAGGGACGGGGGAAACAGAAATGGGGGAATGGAGCAGGGAGCTTACGGAGCGCACGAGGGGCGCGGGAAGCGGCGACATGATGAAGAGCCTTGACGGGCGGTACGGGATGCTGATGGAGGGCGGCGGAAAAATACGGATTGTCGCCGTGGAGCTGAAGAACTACATGCCATGTCCCACGGACAAGACAGTCGCCGAATACTCAGGCATCGACGAGATGATTCGCGACGGCTGGGCAATAGACTAGGCAAAACAACAGCCGTGCGGGCTTTAAGCGCAAAGGAAAGATTTGTATGGCGGACATTTTGAATATTGAAGACGGCGTGCTGAAAGAATGCACGGATAAGGATGTGGAGAGCGTTGTGATTCCGCCGAGCGTCACGAGAATCGGCAAGCATGCGTTCTGGGATTGCACGTCGCTTTCGTCGGTCGTGATTCCCGAGAGCGTCACGGAAATCGGCCGGGGTGCGTTCGAGGGCTGCTCTTCGCTTTCGTCGGTGGTGCTTCCCGAGAAATTCACGGAAATCGGCGACAGGGCGTTCAAGGGCTGCAATATAAGCGAGCTTTCGCACCCGTGCCTCACGATAAAGGGCGGACTTGTAATCGAGTACAGCGAGCTTTTGTATTGCACAAGCCAGAGCGCTTCAATCACGATTCCCGAGGGAGTCGCAGAAATCGGCGGGGAGGCGTTCTATGGCTGCTCTTCGCTTGAGTCGGTGTCGATTCCGTCAAGCGTCAAGAAAATCGGCGATGGTTCGTTCTACGGCTGCAAGTCGCTTTCGTCGGTGGAATTCGGCGGAACGATGGCGCAGTGGGACGCGGTGAAAGGAAAGATGTGGCTGCTTGATTACAGTCCCGCAAAGAGCGTGAAGTGTGCGGACGGAGAATGGCAGAAATCCGCGATTGTGGAAAACGGCGTTCTTGTAGAATACACTGACAAGGACGCGGCGAGCGTGGAGATTCCCGATGGAGTCACGGAAATCGGCGGACTTGCGTTTCGGGACTGCTCTTCGCTTGAGTCAGTGTCGATTCCGTCAAGCGTCGCGGAAATCGGCGAGGATGCGTTCTTTCACTGCTCTTCGCTTTCGTCGGTTGAGTTCGGCGGCACGGCGGCGCAGTGGGAGGCGGTGGAAAAAGGCGACGGCTGGAACGGCAATGCTTCCGCAAAAACAGTGAAGTGCGCGGACGGCGAAGCCAGCATTTGCAACGATAACATCTGAAAAAAGCATAAGCTCGGATAAATAATCCGCCTTCAATTTTGGAGCCATTCCAATTGAAGGCGGATTTTTTTTTGCCTGTTTCGCTACTTTCTTGCTGCCCTGTTCTGCAAAAGCAAATCAGCAAGCGTGATCGCCGTCATGGCTTCGATTACCGGCACGATTCTTGGGCAGAGGCACACGTCGTGCCTGCCGGCTATCACAAGGTCGGTTTCGTTGAAGGTGCCGTTTTCGTCAACGCTTATCGTCTTTTGTTCCCGGAAGATGCTCGGCACCGGCTTTACGGCGACCCTGAAGAAAATGTCGTTCCCGTTCGAGATTCCTCCGATGATGCCGCCTGCGTTGTTCGTCTCGAATTCGACTTTTTTTCCGTCCTTGCACCTCATCGTGTCGTTGTTCTCGCTTCCTGTGGAATCGGCGGCGTCAAAGCCGAGTCCGAATTCGATTCCCTTCACGGCTCCCACCGACAAAATCGCCTTCGCAAGTTCCGCGTCCAGTTTCCCGAAGACCGGCTCTCCAAGTCCCGCCGGGATTCCTGTCACTCTGCAGGCGACGATTCCACCGGCCGAATCCCCGGCTTTCCGCAGCTCCTCGATTCTTTCGTTCATCTTCTCCGCCGCTTTCGAGTCCGCCGCCCTCAATGAATTCGACTCAATCTCCGAAAAATCGACTTTTTCGATTGAGATGCCGGCCGCCCTTTCCGTGTATGCGGTTATCTTGATGTCGCCCAGAATCGACTTGAGCACCTGGTTCGCGATTTCCCCAGCGGCCACGCGCGCCGCCGTCTCCCGTCCGGAGCTTCTTCCGCCGCCCCTGTAGTCCCGGAATCCGTATTTTGAGTAGAACGAGAAGTCCGCGTGTCCCGGCCTGAACGTGCTGGCGAGGTTTCCGTAGTCCTTCGAGTGCTGGGACGTGTTCCGTATGACGATTGCGATTGGCGTTCCCTCTGACTTTCCCTCGAAGATTCCGCTCAGAATTTCCGCCTTGTCGTCCTCTTTCCTTGCGGTCACGGAAGCGTTGTTTTTTCCTCCGAAGCTCTGGCCAGGCTTTCTCCTGTCCAGAGCCGCCTGAATCTTGCCCGTGTCGATTTCGATTCCTGCCGGAACTCCGTCGACGATGCAGCCGAGTCCCTCCCCGTGGCTTTCTCCGAATGTCGTGACCTTGAAAATCGTTCCGATTGTGTTCTGTGCCATTTTTCCTCCGCAAACAAAAAAACGGTCTGAATCAATTCAAACCGTTTTTCTCTTTTGTTGAATCTGGATTTATTTTACCAGATTTTCGCATTCGTCGCCGTTCATGACCTTCTTGATGTTCGACAATGTCACGTTGGCTATGTTCATAAGGTTCTCCCTTGTCAGGTAGGCCTGGTGGTGCGTCATGAGCACGTTCGGAAGCCTCAGGAGCTTCTCGAAGTTCTCGTCGCGGATTGGGGACGGCGCCCAGTCGTCACCGTAGAGGTTCTGCTTGTCCTCCTCGAAGATGTCGAACGCGGCTCCCTTGATTCTTCCAGAGTGCAGCGCGTCGAGCAGGTTGTTCGTGTCGATGAGCGCGCCCCTTCCGATGTTCACGATGAGGGCTTCCTTCTTCATGAGCGAGATGCACTTGTCGTTGATGATGTGCCTGGTCTCGTAGACGAGAGGGCAGAAGAGCATTATGTAGTCGGAATTCTTGAAGATTTCCTCAAGATTGACATATTCGGAGTCGATTTTCTGGCCGAACGAAGGGTCCTGATGGGCTGCGTTCAAAAGGACTGTCGCTCCGTATCCCTTGAAAATTTCCGCCGCGCATTTTCCTATCTTTCCGGCGCCTATGATTCCGACTGTCTTTCCGTAGATTTCCGCTCCAACAAGTCCGTCGTTCGTGAAGATTCCGTCGCG
>CAMHLH010000309.1 GCA_946185925.1 uncultured Treponema sp. | reverse complement strand
CATGACCACGGACTCCTGGTCAAGCGACGGCAGCGGCATAATAGACGGAAGCGGAAAATTCATCCTCACGGAACAATTCATAGCCACATTCTGGAGAACCACGTTCTATGTGGGCGACACAAGCGTGGGAAGGGCGAGCGACACGAGCGGAAGCGGAAGCCCCTACGCTCCTTTCGCGACAATTTCAAAGGCGGCCCAAACAATAAAGGACTTGAACGACGGAAGCTCCGAATTCAGAATCTTTGTCTGCCAGAATCTTGACGTTTCAACCCTTTCAGAGAGCGTATCCCTTGTCCCCTCCGACAAGGCAATCAATCTCACGGTCCAAAGCTACCCAACGGACGGAAGCGCGAAATATTCAATCGACGGCGGAGGAAGAAGTTTTGAAGGCGCTCTCGTGAAAATCGCAGGAAAAAGCAAAACGGAAACGATTGTCATACTGAAAAACATCGCCGTCACCGGCCACAAAAACAGCCTTGCGTCAGCTTCAAACGGCGGAGGGCTCTTGTGCGACAGAGCGACGGTCCTTCTTGAAAATTGCGAACTGATTGGCAACGAGTGCGCGGATAACGGAGGCGGAATCTTCACCGCAGCAAATTCGATTGTCACGATAAAAAATTCCGTGGTTTCCGGCAACACTGCAAAATACGGCGGCGGAATCTACAACAGCGCTTCTCTTGTGCTGAACGGAGCGAGCGTTGAAAACAACACTGCCACGACCTACGGCGGCGGAATCTACAATAAAGATTCTGCGGAAGTGTATGTCTACGGCGGCACGAATATCAAGAACAACACTGTCACAGGCATGAGCTACGGCGGCGCGGTCTATAACGCTTCCTCTCTTTATCTCGGCTTCGACGAAAACAAAACGAAGACCGAATGGAGCGGAGAAATGTCGGGAAACACGGCTTCCCAGGGAAGCGCGATTTGGACGGCGGCAAGTACTTCCATCTATTTTGATTCGGGCACAATAAAGGGGAAGACGACGGCCTCGCCTTATGACTGGGGGATTCTCCTGATGGGAACAGGAACGTTTGAGCTGAGCGGAAGCGCGAGAGTCGATTCTTCTGCCCCCGTCTATTTCTGTCCTTTTGGTTACGAAGATATTTTCCCGACTTTCAAGGTGGCAGATTCCCTTAGTGCGGAAAGCCCTGTGGCCACATTCACAATGCAGAACGGTTATTGGAAACGCGGACAGACAATTCTCACCGCGGGCGACGGCGTGACCATCACCAAGGAAATCGCTGACAAATTCGCGTTCACGGAGGACGGCTGGGAGCTTGTCGTCGCTCCCGACGGAAAGACCGCGTACATGGACTCTCCGATTTACGTCGCGGCTGCGGGGAACGACACGAGCGGAACCGGCTCAAGGTCGAATCCATTTGCCACGATTGAAAAAGCCAGCTCTGTCATGAGCGACGCGAGCATCGACTACTCAGTCTTCATCAACGGAAAAGTGACGGGCTTGCAGACAATTCCTTCGACCGTGACTTCCGAAAAAGCGAAATCGATTACGATTCAAGGTGTGAACGGGGTGGACGAAAATGGAGTGCCGAAGGATTCCCTTGACGCTGAAAAAAACGGAACAACCTTGACACTGAACTCGACTGTCCCCGTGACAATCGAGAATCTGAAGATTACCGGGGGAAAAAACGCAAGCGGAAACGGCGGCGGAATCTACATGGCTAGCGGGACGAACGTGACTTTGGGAGCTGGTGCTTTGGTCGGAGATGCGACACAGACCACTGCAAGCGCAAGTTCTTTCGGTAATTATGCATCTAATGGCGGTGGAATCTATAACGAAGGCTCGCTCACTTTAGGCAGCGGAGCAATCGTGCGCCACAACTATGCGAGTCCGTTCGGTGGCGGAATCTGGAACGAGGGCGGCAGCGTGACAATAAAGGAGGGTGCTGAAATATCGTACAACTGCGCCGGCACCGCCAACGCGCGAGGCGGAGGAATCCGAAGCGGTGGAAGCGGAAGCTCCCTCACGATGGAGGGCGGGACGATTTCACACAACTCCGTGAGCCACTGGGGCGGCGGAGTCATGATTCAGGGTTCCGTATTTACGATGACCGGTGGAACAATATCCTCCAATAAATCGACAGGCTCGTCCAGTATTAGCGCTGGCGGCGGCGGAATTTGGATTGATGACGGAACGTTCAAAATGAGCGGCGACTCAATACTCAGCGGCAATGAAGCAAATAATAAAGGCGGCGGAATTCATGTGGAACACGCAGATGCAACCGTTGAAATTCTTGGAGGAACGATTTCCGGAAACAAGGCGTCAGTTTCAGGAGGTGCAATCAGCAATAATCTTGGAAAGATTACGATAAGCGGCGGAACTATTCCCTACGGCGTGCTAAATGCGTCAGGTTCTTTAGAAAAGGGCGCCGGAAAGAACGATGTCTATCTTCCAAGCGGAAAAGTCATCACGGTGACAGGCGCACTCACTGGCACAAGTCCTGTTGCGACCATTACGCCGGCAACCTGGACTCGAGGAACAAGCATTGTCCAGGCCGACGGAACGAACGTCGGCGACATCAGCGGCTATAAGAATTTCTTCGCATTCTCCGAGGACGGCTGGGAATGGAAGGTCAGCGGTGACAACAAATCCCTGCTCCTTGACTCTCCGATTTATGTGGCAAGCAAGGGAACTGACCCGACACGGAAAGTTTGCGCGGCCGCCGACAGCTTTACGGAAAACGCGACAGGCTCAAAGTCAAAACCGTTCGCCACGATTGAGGCCGCCCTTTCCGTATTGAATGCGGAGAGCAACGTGATTACGATCGACGGAAACGTCGTCGGAAACCAGCAGATACTTTTATCAAAAGTTCCGTCATCGGTGACTTCAGTTGCGATTGCCGGCTACAAGGAAAGCGGGGCGACATCAAGCAGCGCGAAACTCACCGGAAACGGCTCGGGAACGGTTCTGTCCGTGAACATGTCAGGTCGTGAGGTTACGGTTGAAGACCTGACGATTACGGGCGGAAATTTTCCCTATGGCGGTGGTCTTGCAGTAGACAACGGAACGGTAAAGCTTTTGGACGGCGCAAAAATCACGGAGAACACGGCGACAGAGAAAGGAGGCGGAGTCTACTTGGGTCCTTCGGCAAAACTTGTCATGGAGGGAAGCGCAACGATAAGCGGCAACAGTGCG
>CAMHLH010000308.1 GCA_946185925.1 uncultured Treponema sp. | reverse complement strand
AGCGCTCTGTCCTGTTCTTCTGGGCGAGGTCGGCGGTGGCGGTAATCAAGACGTCGCTCGAAGAATTCAAGGCGGTCTCCAGAGAATCCTGGATGATTCCAATCATGAATCCGATGCTCACCATCTGCATCGCGATGTCCTGCGGAACGCCGAGCATCGAGCACGCCATCGGGATGAGGAGGAGGGAGCCGCCAGCGACACCGGACGCGCCGCACGCTCCGAGAGTGGCCACAATCGAAAGGATGAGCGCGTGGAGAATGTGCACCTCGATTCCGAGCGATTTGGCGGCGGCAAGCGACATCACCGTAATCGTGATTGCGGCTCCGTCCATGTTGATTGTCGCGCCGAGCGGAATCGAAACGGAATAGAAATCCTTGTGGAGGCCGAGTTTCTCGCACAAAGCCATGTTGATTGGAATGTTCGCCGCTGAGCTTCGGGTGAAGAAGGCCGTCACTGCGGATTCACGGAGGCATCTGAAGACGAGCGGGTACGGATTTTTCTTGAGACTGACGGCGACGATGAGCGGGTTGATGACCAGCGCCTGAAAAAGCATACAGCCGACGAGAAGGACGATGAGCTTTCCGTAAGACGTGAAGACCATGAGCCCCTTGTCGCTCACGGTCGTAAACGCGATGCCGAGGATGCCGAACGGAGCCGTCTGGATAATCCATGAAATCGTCACGGAAACGGCAGTGGAAATGTCCTTGAGAACGGTTTTCGTAGAGTCGTCGGTGAATTTTCTGATTGAGAGTCCCGTCAAAATCGCCCAGAAGAGGATTCCGACATAGTTCGCGTTCATGACGCAGGCGACAGGATTCATGACCATGTTCGTCAGGAGATTCGAGAAAACATCGCCCAAAGAGCCGGGTGCGGACAATTCCTCGCTGGAAGCCAGGGCCACAGTAACCGGGAACAGATAGCTCGCGAGTACGGCGATGAGGGCGGCGACCAGAGTCGAAGCGATGTAGAGCGCGATGACCATGGTGAATCTTTTTCCGAGATTCTTGCCGGCGACAGAAAGAGAGCTTATCACGAGAAGAAGGACGAGAATCGGAGCGACACCCTTCAAAGCTCCGATGAACAAGGTTCCGAGCACACCGATGAAAGACGCCTGCGGAAACAAAAGCCCAAGCGCGATGCCAAGAACAAGACCGATTGCGATTCGGAGCACAAGCGGCACTCCGAAAACTTTTCTGAGAAAGTTCATTTTTTAGACTCCTAAAAGCGAAATGTCTGATTTTACCACAAATGGGAATCTGTTTTTGAGAGGGGAAAAGACTCAATCGATGTGCTATAATTTTTCCATGCATCATGCACACATGAAGTTTTTTTAAGGAAGGCAAAAAACATGGGCAGATACATAAACTTGGGAAATGAAAGCTTCATGAACATCAGGAATTCAGAATATGTCGACAAGACAGGTTTCATCGCTGTCGTCAACAGCTATGTGAATTCGATGCAGAAGCTGATTTGTGTCAGCCGTCCCCGCCGTTTTGGAAAATCTGTCGGTACAAAGACGCTCTGCGCCTACTACGACAGGAGCTGCGATTCCGAAAAGCTTTTTTGCGACTTAGAGATTGCGAAGGACAAAAGCTTCAAGGAATACTTGAACAAATTCCCTGTGATTTACCTCGACATCACCTGGTTCATCTCAAATTGCAAGGACATAAAGCAGACTGTCGATTATCTTGAAAGAAGCGTCGGCGAGGAGCTTAAAAAAAATTATCCGGATGCGGACGGAAAAACACTCGCCGAAATAATCAGCGGCATTGTTGAAAAGACAGACGAAAAATTCGTAATCATAATCGACGAGTGGGATGCGCTTTTCCGCGAGGCAAAAACCGATTTCGAACTTCAAAAAGAATATGTTTCATTCTTGAGGGGACTTTTCAAGAGCAGCTTGACGGACAAGATGTTCGCCCTCGCCTACATGACTGGGATTCTTCCAATAAAAAAATACGGAACCCAATCCGCTCTGACGGATTTCAAAGAGTACACGATGCTCTCTCCGAAAAGATTCGCGAGGTACGTCGGATTCACGGAAAGCGAGGTCAAGAATCTCTGCGAAAAATACGATGTCGATTTTGAGGAAACAAAAAAGTGGTACAACGGATATTCGTTCAGCCAGGAAAAGGCCGTCTATTCTCCAAATTCCGTGATTGAAGCGATGCTGAACGGCGAATTCGACGATTATTGGGCGAAAACCGAGACTTTCGAGTCTTTGCGGGTCTATATCGACATGGATTTCGACGGCGTGAGGAACGACTTGGCCTTCATGCTCGGCGGAGGCGAATGCAAAATAAATCCGCTTTCGTTCCAGAACGACATGACCTCAATCGCTTCGAAGGATGACGTGTTCACTCTTTTTGTCCATCTTGGCTATCTCTCGTTCAATTCCGAGAATTCGACGGTCCGCATTCCGAATAAGGAAGTCCGCCAGGAATTTCTGACCGCAATCAAAAACAGCTCAAGAAAGGAAATTTCAAAGATGATTCTGGATTCCGAAAAACTTCTGGAAGACACTCTTTCAGGAAACGAAAACGCGGTCGCAAAGGCCTTCGAGAGAATCCACGACTCCGTTGTCGCTCCGAACTTCTACAACAACGAGCAAGCGTTGAGAAGCGTAATCCGTTTCGCATACATCTCCGCTGTCGACGATTATGTGCAGATTCAAGAGCTGCCGAGCGGCAAGGGGTATGCTGACATAGTGTTCATTCCCCGAAAGTCGTCTAGCCTTCCCGCAATCATCGTGGAACTGAAATGGAACAGGTCACCAGAAAGCGCACTGGAGCAGATGAAAACGCGAAACTATCCATGCGTCGTTTCAGAATTTTCAGGCGAAATCGTTTTAGTCGGCATCAACTACGACGAAAAAAAAGGGCACGAATGCAGGATTGAGAAAATTGACAAAAAGTGAATGAACAGGCAGAAGGATGTGTAGACCGGGAAGCCCGTCATAGAATGAGAGAAAAATAGCAGCCGTGTGATTTGTGCGCAAATGCCGCTCTGCACTAGACCTAAGAAGATTCCGCAACTTTTTACAGTCCATAAGCAGAATCAACTTTATATTCGATATGAGTTTTGTTCTTGAACTCCAAATACTCCGTGTATTTCTGCGCCATCAGATTTTTGATGTAGCTTTCCATATACGCATAGTCGGG
>CAMHLH010000307.1 GCA_946185925.1 uncultured Treponema sp. | reverse complement strand
GACTGGACGCGGTTCTGGTCCATAAAAATTTCTGCTCGCAAAGGGCCTCGAAAAATTTTTTGTTGAAGAACACGGTCAAAATCAACGGAAAAAGGGAAACGGACGGAAAAAAACTGCTGTCCGCGGAGGATGAAATCGAAGTCGAAAGGAAAAACGGAGGAGCAATAGAAAAATTCAAAATCGAAAGAGACGTATACATCGCAATTGACAAGCCAAAGGGGATTGTCTGCTCAAAAGTGTCGGACTCGCACAGAACAGTTTTTGAGTGGCTGGAGGAAAAGACCGGCAGCAAAATCGAAAACCTGCACACCGTCGGCAGGCTGGACGCGGAAACTTCGGGACTTTTGATTCTGACGACGGACGGCTCTTTCTCGCATTTTGTGGCGAATCCAGAAAGCGGAGTGGAAAAAACCTATATCGCCACGCTCAAAATGAAAGTCACAAGCGAAGAGCGGGCGGCATACGGAAAAGCGGCCGCAAGAGGAGTCGTGCTGCCGGCAGAAAAAAAGGCGCCGGAGGAAAGGAGCGGAAGATTCAAGCTCGAATGGCTTTCCGAAAGCGAGTGTGAAATCAGCGTGACGGAAGGCAAATTCCACGAGGTCAGGAGGATTTTCAAGGCGCTGGGGAACGAGGTCGTTGAACTCAGGAGAGTCTCGATTGGAAGGCTTCGGCTCGCTGGGGAGCAAGTGATGGAAATTGACGCGGAGAAAATTTTTTTGAATTGAAACGCGCTGAGTGGAACGCCACACAGGAGTGAGATTGCCACACGGATTCGGGATGTCTAACGACATCCCATTTTTTTGAGAGTGGCTTTAGTCGAAGGTTATGGTGCGGGAATCTTGGCGGCGGCGGGACAGGGCTTTTCCTGATTTTGGGGAGGAATTTTTCTTGCCGCCCTGGCTGTTCTTTCTGGATTCGGCATAGCGGGCCTGGCGGAGTTTCTTTTCCTTGCGCTCTTCCCTTTTTTTAATGAAAGTTTTTGTAGAGTAAAGAACGTTGTTCGCAGCCTTCATGACAGATTCAACGGAAACTGCTTTTTTCCCGCAGTAGGCGCGGAGAAGGCGCATTGTCATCACAGCGTCGTCGGAGCTTTTGTGGGCCTGCAAATCCGAATTGTCCACGCCGAGAATGCGGCATCTCTCCTCAAGGCTCCCGAAAATCTCGTCGTCGGACTTTACGATTCTCTCCAAGTCGTATGCGGCGAAATCGAAGACAGGCAGGTTGTAGCGTTCGCAGGCGGTGACGACGAAGCCCACGTCGTTCAACGAGCTGAATCCGAACACCTTCACGCCGGGCCGGGTCAGCAGGGACTTTATGCGCTCGTAGTGACTTTGAAAATTCGGCTTGCTCCTGAAAAATTCCTGGGAATATGCGAGTTTGATGTCGTTCTTGTTCTTGTAGAGGTACCAGTCAAATTCGCAGTCCGGGTTCATCACGATGTCGTCGCTCTCGATGATATTGAACGACTCGTCGGTCAAAACGTAACCGAAAGAGCACATCTTGCCCACACCGCCGAAGCAGTTGGCGCATTCAACGTCGAAAAAAAGATATTCCATTCAGGACTCCTTGGTTTTTCTTTCCAATATTTTCGCATATTCGTCAAGCATCTCAATCTGGTCGGCGACGGACGAATAATCCACGAAATCCGGCAGGTTCTTGGCTATTTTCTGCATGCGCTCGTCGGTTTCGGCAATCGTGTCGGCGATGGAGCGGAGTTCCTCGTCCACGTTCTTCGGCATCGGAAAGTCCTTCTTGTAGTGAATCTGATGGTCGAGGCTCGCCCAAAAATCCATCGCTATCGTCCGTATCTGAATCTCCACGGGAATCTTTCTTCTTTGGTCGCTGAAGTCCACTGAAACCTTCACTATCACATGGAGGCTCCTGTAGCCGCTCTTCTTCGGATTCTTTATGTAGTCCTTGACCTCGTATATCGAAACGTCCCTCTGGTTCTCAAGCATCATCAGAACATGGTAGACATCGCTTATGAATGGGCACGTCACCCTGATTCCGGCTATGTCGTAGAGGTTGTTGACCATGTTGTCTATCGTCATTGGAAGGCCCTTGCGCTGAAGCTTCTCGGCAATGCTCATGGGCTCCTTTATTCTGCTTGTTATGGTAGAAATGGGCTTTCTTTCGTGTTTTGCGGAAAATTCATCCTCAAGAATCTCAAAGTGGGTCCTGACTATCTTCACCGCGCTCTCATAGAACATCAAAAGCTGCTGGAATTCCATGGCGACATCGAGCAAGTCCTTCGGGTGGGCCAACATATCCTTGTTGTCATTGAAGACCTGCTGCAGCATCATCTCTTTTTTATTGTTTTCAGTATCGTCCATGCTTCTGAATATATATATAAAACGCCAAATCGGCAAAAAAAGGGAACGATTGGCATTTTTAGCCGAACCGTTCCCTTTTTTCAATCAAGCGAAAATCAGCCGATTTTGAGGAATTTCAAAACTGCTATCAAGATGCAGGCTCCCACGACATCCAGTACGAACTGGAGAACCCGGCTTTTCACTTTCAATGAGTTGCCGAGGAATCCGCCGATGGCTGAACCGACCAAACCGACCACCACACAGATGATGAAGCCGATGAGGGTGCTTCCACCGAAACTGACATTCATGAAGAAACCGCCGAGGAATCCTACAATCAAGCCTGTCAATATTACAGAAATCATTTTTCACCTCCTAAAATTTCCTTTATTTTACTTGAAATCCGCGACTCCGTCCAAGTCCAGCGTAGCGAACAAATCTTCGACAGTCTCGCGCCGCCTGATTTGCATGACTTCGCCGTTCTCGCGGAGAAGAAGCTCGCCCGCGCGGAGTTTTCCGTTGTAGTTGAAGCCCATCGCGCGGCCGTGCGCTCCCGCGTCGTGGATGATGAGCAGGTCGCCGATGTCGATTTTCGGGAGCGGACGCTGCACGGCGAATTTGTCGCAGTTCTCGCAGAGGGAACCGACGACATCGTAAACGTGGTCCTTCGGCGCGTTCTCCTTGCCGGAAACGGTGAGCTCATGGTACGAGCCGTACATGCCGGGCCTCATCAAGTCGGCCATGCAGGCGTCGGTTCCGATGTACTCCCTGTAGATGTGCTTTTCGTGGATTGCCGTGGTGACGAGCCAGCCGTATGGGCCGGTTATCGGACGTCCGCACTCGAAGCAGATTCTCATCGGATCGAGGCCGGCCGGA
>CAMHLH010000306.1 GCA_946185925.1 uncultured Treponema sp. | reverse complement strand
ATTTTCTCAAGTTCGTCGAGCTTCCAGATTCCTCCGAGTTCTTCAAAAAGAATGTCGTCGTTGTCCTCGAAGTCCTTGTCGGCGATTTTCTTTTCGAGGAATGCCTTTCCCTTCTTTATAATCGTGTTGAGTTTTATCAGCAGCTTGAGGGTGGACGCGTACACGGCTCTCTTTTTTTCTTCGCCGCCCGATTTGCCTGTGTTGTCCTCAAGGCTTTCCATCGATTCCGCTATCCTGTTGAATATGAGCTGGGGGCCGGGGAGACCGTAGTTGTAGAGTTCCGTCGCCAAATCCGTGAGTTTTTCGCGCGAGGTGCCTGAAAGGGTGGCGAGTCCTGCGGTCATCAGTTCATCGACCATTTTCCTTGCCATCAAAAGCCCCTCAATCTGCTTCTCGGCCTTCTTCTCTGCCGCCTTCGCCGATGCCGCGGTCTTCTTCTTCGGCTTCTCCGCTTTTTCTGCCTTCTTCAGTTCGCGCTCTTCCGCTTTCGCCTTTTTTTCAGCGAGTTCTTCCGGCAGCGTGTCCTCCGTGAATTCCGCGCCGTCCGCCATCAAAAGCATGAGGGCGATTCCGTGTTTGCATGGGAACTGGCGGCTGGGGCACGAGCAGCGGCACACTGGCAGCTTCGCCTCGTCGCTCGTGTCCACCGATGTCGCGTAGGGGGTCTTTCCGCTTCCTTTGCAGAGCCCCCAGTGGAATTTTCCGTCCTGCGTTTTTTTCAAATTTGTGAAGCTTCCCTTTTCCGCAAGCTTCTTTCCGTTCGAGAAGGCGGAGTCGTTCACCGCCATCTGCTCTATCATCGCTTTTGTAAGCATTGGAACTCCTTTTATTACTTTTTTTATATTATACATTGAATGTTGACGCATGTGGCGTCTTTTATGAGAATGTAGGGCATGAATGAAAATGTGTCAGATTTTTCAAAATTCGAGGCGCGCGTGCATTATCTGGTCGCTTTCATAGGCGGCTTTCTGGGGCTTTTTCCAATCGTGAACGTGGCCAAGGTTCTCGGCTCCGCGCAGACCACGAACCTTATCGACATAGTGCTTTCCGCGCTTGTCGGTGACGGGCGTTTGTTCGTCTTCCACGCAGTCGGCGCGCTGCTTTTCTGTTTTTCCGTTTTTTTGGCGACTGTCCTTCCCAAACATTCAAAAATAGACATCCGGCTGCTTGCCATGCTGTTCAATTCAGCCTGCGCGATCGTCATGTGGCTTTTCCCGATGGATTTGCCGGCTGTGCTCTATCTTTATCCGACATTCTTCGCGCTCTCGTTCCAGTGGTGCGCTTTCAAGGGGGCGTATGGCTTCACTTGCTCGACGATTTTTTCTACCAACAACTTGAGGATGTGCATCTCCGCGTTCACGGAAGTCTTTTTCAACGGCGACAGGTCGTTCCTGCTCAAGGCCGTCTTCTTCGGCGCGACTCTACTCTCTTTCCATTCGGGAATAGCCTTGAGCTGGCTCTGCTACCACTTTTTGGGCAACTCAGGCTTCCTTTTCGCGCTCGTTCCGTGCGCAGCCTGTTTCATCGCGGTCTTGCTCGGCAAGAGAAGGTCGTGAGGAAATCTGCTAGAATCTTTTCCATGAACCAGCTGAATCTGCTTTCAATAGAAGAAATCGAGGAGGTCATGAACCGCTTCGAAAAAGCCAATCCGAATCCAAAATGTGAGCTTGACTGGAAGAATCCGTACACGCTCCTCGTCTCCGTGGTGTTGAGCGCTCAGGCGACCGACAAAAGCGTGAACGAGAATACGAAGGAGCTTTTCAAAATCGCCGACACGCCTGAAAAAATGCTTGCGCTCGGCCGCGAACGGCTCATCGAGTTCATTCGGCCAATCGGGCTTTCCAACAACAAGTCCAAGAACATCATCGCGCTCTCCGAAAAACTCGTCTCCGATTTTGGCGGGGAGGTTCCGCGCGACCGCGAGAAGTTGATGAGCCTTCCGGGGGTGGGGCGCAAGACCGCCAACGTCGTATTGAACGTCGTGTGGAACGAGCCCACCATGCCGGTGGATACCCATCTCCTCAGAATCTGCCCGAAAATCGGACTCGCCGAAGGCGACACTCCAGAGAAAGTTGAGCGGAGCCTGCTTGCAAGGATACCGGAGCGTTTTATGCTCCACGCTCACCACTGGCTAATCCTGCACGGCCGCTACGTCTGCACCGCGAGAAAGCCCAAGTGCGCTGAATGTCTGATAGGCGATGTTTGCAAGAAAAATGAAATTCAATAAAATGGAGATATTAGAGATATTTTAAAGGAGTTTTTATGAATCTCAAGAAAACAAATCTGTTTGCCGCTCTCGGCTTGGCTTCTGCATCCGCATTCGCCCAGAATGCTGACGACACTATGCCGTCAGACGCGATGGAAGCCGCGCGCGAGGCTGGAAACCAGTTCTGGACAGCCCTCCACATCGCCGAATTCACAGAATTCACCAAGTCTTTCTTGACCTGGGGGAACATCATCAAGTTCATCACGAGTGTTCTTGCAATCATTCTTTTCTACGTCGTCTACCGCGTCGTCAAGCATTTTGTGGAGAAGGCCGCGAGCAAGGCCCTCGAAGACCACACTGTCAAACTCATCACGAAGGCTGTGAGCTACGTCTTCTACATTTTGATGGTCATGTACGTCTTGAGCTGCTTCGGAATCAAGCTCAGCGCGATTTGGGGAGCCGCGGGAATCGCCGGAGTCGCAATCGGTTTCGCGGCGCAGACGAGCGTGAGCAACTTGATTTCCGGTTTGTTCGTCGTTACCGACAAGGCCATGAAAATCGGCGACTTCATCGATGTCGGTGGAATTTCTGGAACTGTGGACGAGGTGGGAATCATCTCCGTAAAAATCCACACCCTCGACAACCAGATGATTCGCATCCCTAACTCCACGATAATCAACTCCAACCTCAAGAATTTTTCCGCGTTCCCTTTCAGGCGCTATGTGTTTGAGCTTTCAGTGGACTACGGAAGCGACATCGATAAGACTCTCGAAGTCTTGAAGAGCGTGCCCGCCCGCTGTCCGACAGTCCTCACCGATGACCCGGACCACGAGCCAAAGGCCGTCTACACTACACTCGGCGACAGCGGAATCGGCATGAACCTCATCGTCTGGTGCAAAAGCCCTGACTTCCTCCAGACCAAGCACGACGTGTGCGTGAACGTCCTCAAGGCCTTCAACGAGAACGGCGTGAACATTCCGTTCAACCGCATGGACGTCA
>CAMHLH010000305.1 GCA_946185925.1 uncultured Treponema sp. | reverse complement strand
TCCAACACTTGCCTTTCTTACCGCATCCCGGTCGGAATCAAGTTCCAGTTCTAAGTCAACAGGAGGGCATGAGTAATGAAAAAATTGAAACTTATTTGCTCTGCCATCGCGGCCTTTGGATTGCTTGCTTTGGCGGGCTGTGACTTGGAAATCGATGAATCGGACAAGGTTGATGTGATTCCTGGATTTATCATGAAGGGAACGGCTACTGTTAACGATGGTGTCGGAGATATGAGCTTCTACTTTTATCCGATGTATGGAACATGGTCGGTTACACCAACTGTGGATGGCAGTGAAAAAACTACAGAAACAGTTGCTTCTGGGGAAGCTTGGTGGAGCAATGTTCACAGCACCCATTACGAAGTGGCAGATGGCTCAACAGTTGAATTCAAGGTGACTGCAAAAACTGCTAGTTCGGTTTTTACACCATTCTTTGAAGGAAATGATGGTACAAACTACATTTCAATCAATCCGAATGACGGCAACGCATGGGGTGCTGCAACTTTTTCAAATCAAGCGTATATATCGACGGAGTTTGAAGAAGGTTCTACTTACTTGTTTACAGTCACAAGAGCTGGCAATGCATACACATATACTTTGGGGGAGGCAGACTAATGAAAGTAAATAAATTTTTGATTGGTGCTGCCGCCTTGTCGCTTGGTTCGGCAGTTTGCGCCCAGGAAATCCACATCGGCGGCTATGTCGATTATTCAAGCACTTTGGCGACCCAGGTGGTCAACAAGGCTCCTGGCGCGGACGAGTGGGACGCGACGCAGGTGGGTGCGGAATTCGGCCCTGTGCAGAACGGCATCCACTTCTTGAACTTGGACGCCACCGCGCTCAACGTGGACTTCCACACGAACGTCTGGATTGGAGCGGGTTTGGGTCCGTGGTATGCCGATGTGCCGCAGTACATCGACCGCTCCGTTTATAATGGAAGCAACGGTTTCGATGCGAGCGCCGACGACGCTTCCACCCCTATCGGTCAGATGTGGGTCTGCACGCACTTCATCGACGACCAGCTCCGATTCTACACCGGCAACTTCGCCTCGAACGGCTGGAACGCGGGCTACGTCTTTGGTGGCTATGTCCTTGGCGGTCAGAAAATCGAAGGTCTCGCGGGGCGAACAAAAGGGAACGATTCCGCTTTCTCTGGCGTGGAGGTTCTTCCCCACGCTTTGACGGGCTTCAAGGCGATTGTCGGTTTCCCTGTGGCTCCGTTCGTGGACAGCTACGAGAAGTTCAACGAGTGGTCGCACTTCATTAAGAGCGTCAAGTTCATGACCCAGTACAGATGGCTCTTGTACAACGTCACGTTCAACGCCGGCGTCCGCCCTAACTTCTACAGGACGAACGGCGACGGATATAGCGACGAATATACAGAGAGTCTTTTTGGAGAAGCATTCCTGCAGGTGGACATGCCGAGCCTTGTCTACGGTGTTCAGTTGAACGCCAGCTACGACTTCCGCTGGAGAGAGGCGGAGGTCGACGGCGACATAACAGTTTCTGGAGACGATTGGTCAAAGACCACTTTCTCTCATATCCTTCAGGCTTCCGCCAGGTTCACGAATCTCGTGGAAGGGTGGTCGTTCGGAGTGGAGGACAGGTTCGCCTACTATCAGCCGCACTATCTGGCGGTCAACGAGACTGCAATCTACAACGTGCTCGCTGTGAGCGGAGAACATCCAATTTCTGGAACGTCGTACGCTTTCGGTTTCAACACCCAGTTCATGTACGGTCAGGACGCGAACGGAACTTGTACCGGCAATGGATGGAGTGATGACCAAAAAGCATACGCTTCAGATTTGGTCGCATTCGACGCGAACTTCATGGGGCTCGACGGCGAGACGGCTCCTGCTTCGGGCAGCGCGGGACGCTACTTCTCGGTGTACGGCTATCCTTACGTCCAGAAGAACTTCGCCAACGGCTTCACTAGACTTGGAGTCGAGCTCCAGTACAAGCACTTGGAGACGAGCAACGTTCTTGAGGCGTTCGCATGGCGCGTTCCGCTCACTCTCACATTCTGGTGGTAGTCTAGTTTCGGAGAGAGATTTTTGAAAACTTTGGAGGAATTTTTATGAAGAAAATATTGCTTGCGTCCGCGGCTTCCGCCGCTCTGCTCTGCCTTGCCGGCTGCGGTTCCACGTCGGTTGCGGGCGAGGGCGGAAAATTCGCCATAACGGAGAATTCGGGCGTTGTCGGATACTACACTTTCAGCGAGCCAATCGACGACAGCCTTGAGGTCACCGACCACTCTGGAAGCGGAATCTCGGTCTTCACGGCCGCCCTCGACGGTTCGGAACTCGACGATGGCCACGACGGACAGGGACTCTACTTCAACGGAAGCGACGAGTACATCACTCTCGACCCGAGCGTCCTCGACGGCGAGGGCTTCACCTTCTGCGCGTGGCTCAACCCTGAGTCTTGGAAGGCGTGGGCGCGCGTCCTGGACATCGGAAACCAGAAAGAGGACTTGTGGATTGGAATGGACTGGGGAACGAAGCTGCTCCGCATGGACGTCATCGGAGCGAAAGGCAGCGTCTCTGTTCTTTCTCCACTGCCTGTCGTAGGAGAGTGGACTCACCTTGCGGCGACAATCGACGGAAGCGTGGCGAAGCTCTACATCAACGGAAAACTCGCGCAGAGGATTCCGTGCCGCGTCACTCCTGCCGACATCGGAGCGAACGTGCAGGGAATCTACGTCGGAGCCTCGAACTGGCCTGATCCGCTCTTCCACGGTGTGATGGACGACATTCTTGTCGCCAACCGCGCGCTTTCAGCCGGTGAAATCTCCGCCATCTACAACGGCGTAACACCAGGCGACGAGTGACTTTGATTTTGGGGGATAGCATGAACATCACCGACATAACAGAAAATGACGAAAAGAAGCCGCTCGTTGAACAGCGGGCAGACCCTTATGTCTATTTTCACACTGACGGCTACTACTATTTCACGGCCAGCACTCCTGAATACGACAGGATCGAGCTTCGCCGCGCCTGGAGCGTGAAGGGGCTTGCGGATGCTGCCCCCATGGTCATCTGGCGGAAACATTCGTCTGGACCCATGAGCTGGCACATCTGGGCGCCCGAGATTCACTTCATCGACGGCAAGTGGTACATCTACTTCGCCGCTGGAAGGGCAGAGGACCCTTGGTGGATTCGCACCTGGGTTCTTGAGAATTCCTCTTCCGACCCTTTCTGCGGAGAGTGG
>CAMHLH010000304.1 GCA_946185925.1 uncultured Treponema sp. | reverse complement strand
ATATAAGTCTGAAGGACGAATCCCTGTTCAGGAATTTGCAGGGAAGTTGCCGAAAGAAGGCGACGAATTCGATATAGTCGTTGTGAAAAAAGACGGGCGCAACGGTCCAGAGATTTCATTCACAAAAGCACAGGCAAACCAGCTTTGGAAGGACTTGAGAAAAGCTAATGACGAAAAGCTTCTCATCGACGGCGTTATCGAAAAGGAAGTCAGGGGCGGATTTGAGGTCAACCTCGGCGGCGACATTCACGCATTCCTTCCAATCAGCCAGTCAGATGCCCAGAAAGTGGAAAATCCAAGCAAATTGATTGGACTTTCTTCTAAATTCTATATTGAAAGATTGTATTCAGAAAACAAAAAGAACGTCGTAGTGAACCGCAGAAAGTATCTTGAGGAGTTGATTTCGACAGCCAGGGATAAATTCTTCGCGGAGACGCAGATCGGCGACACCGTAAAGGGCGTGGTGAAAAGCTTCACAAGTTTCGGAGCGTTTGTAGACCTCGGAGGCTTCGACGGACTTCTCCATATCAACGACATGAGCTGGGGTCATGTGACACGTCCTAGGGATTTCGTGAAGAAGGGCCAGGAAATCGAACTCAAAGTAATCCGCCTCACTCCCGAAGAGAAGAGGATCAACCTCTCGCTCAAACACTTCACAGAAGACCCGTGGCTTCACTTCGAGGACAAGTATCACATCAACGACATCGTCGAGGGAACTGTAACGAAGATTACTGATTTCGGAGCCTTCATCGAGCTTGAGGAAGGAATCGAGGGACTCGCCCATATTTCAGAGTTCAGCTGGACAAAGAAAGTAAACAAACCGTCAGATGTCGTGAAAATCGGCGACAAAATCAAGTGCATGGTTCTTGGATACGACATCCAGGGCGGAAGGGTTTCTTTGGGACTCAAGCAGGTTCAGTCTTGGGACGAAATTCTTGAGAAGTACCCGGTCGGTGCTACCGTACACGGAAAAGTCAGCAAGATAAGCCCGAATGGTGCAATCATAGAAATCGAGGACAACCTCGATGCATTCTTGCGCTCTGAGGATATTTCTTGGACAAAGAAAGTGAAGCATGCAGGCAGCGTTCTTGAAGTCAACCAGGAACTCGATGTAATCATTCTTGGAAACGATGCAGAAAACCACCGTGTGACAGTCGGAATCAAGCAGCTCACAGAGAATCCTTGGAAGAAGTTTGCCGAGGAATTCAAGGTTGGTGACACATTCGAAGGCGAAATAACATCAATCACAGACTTCGGAATCTTCGTCAAGGCTCCAAGCGGAATCGAGGGGCTTGTCAACAAGGCGAACCTAAGCGACAACCGCGAGACACCTTTTGAAGAGGCCGTGAAAAAATACAACGTCGGTGACAAAGTCAATGTCTACGTCGTTGACATCAATGTTGAAAAAGAGAAGGTCGCTTTCTCCGTCAAAGAGTACAAGAAGGCGCAGGCTCGCAAGGAAATCTCTCAGTACATGGCCTCGTCGGAGGCTTCTGATGAGGCTTACACACTTGCCGACATGATGAAATCAAAAGAGTAGCCCGCATTTATCTTGCAAAGATTTATGTATTTAGAACTCATTGTTGGTTTTGACTTAATTAGCAGTGGGTTCTATTTTCTTTTTGGAAGCATTTTAAATTTATTGGTGTAAAAATGTCTGAGAATATCAATTTTGAGAAAATCGGGGACGGAGAAAATCGAACCCTAAACGACTCGGTAGAATCCGCAGTCGGCAAGTTCAGGAAAGTCCTACTTGTGCTTTTAGCCATATTCATCATCGCGGTAATCGCAGTTGTCGTCGGAATCATCGTCCATACAAATTCATTGGAGAAAGGGTTAGAGAAGGTTGATTCCACCTACTTCGCTCTGACAAACGCAAAAGCGGACGCCTCAGCGGAAGAAATAAAGAGTCTCCGCGACACTTCAATAGAAAAACTCCAGAGCGTCGCGTCTTCGTCGGGAGCGGTAGGACTCAGGGCTTCAATGCTCTTGGCCGACCTCTATTTCCAGCAGGACAAATTCGAGGAAGCTCGCGCTTCTTGGCTCAAGGCGGCGGCGGCGAAAAAAGGTGCCTACACAAACTCAATCGCCTACTACAACGCGGCTGTCTGTTCAGAGAACCTGAACGACGTGGATTCTGCGATAAAATACTACGAAATGGCAGTCGAGGACGAGGATTTTCTTCTGATTGACCATGCATTGTTCAGCCTCGGCCGCACTCAAGAGCAGAAGGGAGACACTGTGGCAGCCACTGAGTCATACCAGAAGCTCAACGACCTGCATCCGAATTCCAACTGGGCGAAATTGGCGAAATCCAGGCTAATTGCGCTCAAATTGAACTAAAGCAACAAAGACAATCATGGCAAAAAACACGCCCTGCATCTTTTTGAAGAGACTTTTTTGTACTTTTTGCATCGTGTGCTGGGCGTCTTTTTTTGCAAATTGCGGTTTGGACACTGTAATATCAATCAACGAACCAACTTTGACAAAAAACAACCCTCTCTACAGCAGCGATGATTACCTTACATGGTATTTCAGCTTCACAACAAACGAGAGGAACCAGCAGGATTCATTCGTCGGAACGGAAATATACTATAAAATCTACAACAACTACTCCAATCTAGTTTCCCAACGAAACGCAATAATATCCGTAAACACAACAAGCAACGGAACCGCCGCCGCATCAAAGATGATAGACACATACACTTACCAGCCGCTTGGAACATATCCAGTAAGCGGCGCATCCCCGTTCATAGAGACGAACGGCACAAACAAAGATGTCATTCTGCGACTGAAAACATACACAGGCAACGAATCCTATTCAGGAGACGATATTGAGAGCTTCAGGGCGTGTGTCAAAATAAGCAGCGAACTTCAATCGTACGTTCCTTACAGAAACGGAAACACGAAATCGTTCGATTTTTTCGACGACGACAACGACGACAATGCAAAAACGCGAGACATAGAACCAGAAGACGGAGACAGCGATTTCTACTACAGTTCCAGCCCTTCATCAAGTGACACATACTATGTCCAACTTTTTGCTGTAGGAGTGGCATTCGATTCTGACAATCTTTCAAACACATACAGCCTAGTTCTTGATTTAGGATCAGTTCCGATAAAAAAAGACAATTGATATCGCTATACAATAAAATCGAGTGTCACACTTCACTTTTTGGCGACACATGAAGGCGGAGTGTTTTAAAACGACACGGAATTATCCCCTCACGCACTTAAAATAATTTTGACGTTTCAGAAAAAA
>CAMHLH010000303.1 GCA_946185925.1 uncultured Treponema sp. | reverse complement strand
AGCTCTCAAGGACTGTGAACACGGTAATGCTCGTCTTCTTCGCGGTCGTGCTCGGAATCAACCACGACAAAGTGAGAATCGAGAACAACCTGAACTCGCTCTACACGCCCAAAGGCAGGCTCAAGGGGGATTTGGAGCTCTCCACGAAGGTGCTGAATTTCAACAGGACGAGCTGGTTCATCATCAGCGGAAAGACAATCGAAGAGACTCTGGAGCTTGAGGAGAAAGTCGCCGAGAGGGTCCCCGGAACGTTCATCTGCACGAGCAAATTCGTTCCGTCGGAGAAGCGGCAGCGGGAGTCGCTCAAGGCCGCGGAGAATCTCGTTCCGCTCGCCGCCGAACAGTTCGCCGCGCTCGGATACGAGGACGGGGAGATGCAGAAGTATTTCGAGGAGGATTTCCGTGAAAAGGAGAAGAAATTCCTCACGCCGGAGGACAAGCTTCCTTCGAGCATAGAATCGATATTGAAGACAATCTGGATAGGGAAAGTCGAGGACAAGTACTATTCGCTCATCGTTCCGTCTCTCGTGGAGGACGAGTCGCTCTTCAAGGGCATAGAGGCTGACTTCAAGGAAATGGGCTACGGCGACGACGTCTACTTCGAAGTGCGCGCGAAGGACTTGAGCGCGGGTCTGGACAAGCTCACGAAGATGATTCTGAAGATGTTCGCCCTCGCCTACGTCATAATCTTCATCATCCTCAAATTCTTCTACAACTGGAAGGACACGTTCAAAATCGCCCTCATTCCGCTCATGAGCGTCCTCGCCATAAGCAGCACGTTCATCCTCGCCGGACAGAAGATAGAATTCTTCTGCGTGACCGGAATGATTCTCGTGTTCGGGCTTGGACTGGACTACATAATCTACAAGATGGAAAACAAGGAGAGCAAGGCGGAGGCGTTCGCCATCGGAGTCTCGTTCCTCACGACGGCGATTTCGTTCGGCGCGCTCATATTGAGCACGTTCGAGCCGATACACAGGCTCGGCCTTTCGATATTCCCGGGCCTGGTCGCGGCTTTCGTCTGCACGATACTGTAGAAATCAGGCTTTCGACGGAAGACCCGCCACGCACTCGATGAGTTTGAGCGGAGTGAGCGCGTAGTCGCACTCGACTCTGCGGCTCGCAAGGGCGTGCGCGAGGGAGGCGGAAGCCACAGCGTCTATGCAGGAGTATTTCTGCGAAAGCAGCGCGGCGACAAGACCGGAAAGGACGTCGCCGCTTCCGGCTTTCGCTAGGCTCGGACGGCCGTAGCTGTTCACGTACAGGTTGTACTTCCTTCCGTCGAAGTAGCCTATCATCGGGTTCGCGCCCTTCACCAAAAGAACGCATTTGGGGTATTTCTTGCAGAATCCTTCTATCAAATCCGCCCTTTTTCTGACGCATTCATCGACAGAATATTCACCGAACCCGCAAATCTTCAAAAGCGACTGGAATTCCTTCGGATGCGGAGTCAGAACGACCTTGCGGCACCGCTCCGCCAAGAAGTCGGAGAGTTTTTCAAAATAGAACACGTCCGCGTCAATCAAACACGGAATTTCCTTGTTCGCCGCCAGGAAATCAAAATACTTCTGGATTCTTTCTTTCGACTTTTCGTCCCGCCCAAGCCCCATTCCAAGCGCGATTGCCGACACGTTGGAAGGAATCGAAGTGGAAGTCATCAACTCCTCGGAAACAGAAGAGAAATCCGGCTCTGGATTCTCCAAATCCACAAGCGTCACAAGCCCCGCACCGAAATTCAGCGCGGCCCTTCCCGCGATTTTCGCCGCCCCCGTCTTTTCGCCGTATGCCACGGCAAGATGGCCGAAATTGCCCTTGTTCACGAAGAAATCGCTCCTGTGGGGCAGCATCATGTCGGACTCCTCAAGCAGATTCGCCTTCTTGAGCGGGAAGTTGCTGGAATTCTCGAAGAGCCTCCTGCCCACTCCCAAATCCGCGCAGACGACTTCGCCCACATAGTTCTTCGCCATGTCCTGGAAAAGGCAGAGCTTGAGCGCGCCCATCGAGACCGTCAAATCGGCCTTGAACGCTCCGTGCGACACGTTTCCGTCCAAGTCGATTCCGCTCGGCACGTCGCAGGCAATCCTGTAAGAGTCCACACAGTTCGCGTCGTTCAGCAGAATCTGCACGTTCTCGTCCAATTCTCCGTGGAAGCCGCTTCCGTAGATGCAGTCGACGATGACGGCCGCGCTCTCGAGGAATTCGAGGGTGAAATCCTCAAGCGTGAAGAAGCGCGTCCCGCACTTTTCCGCGCGAGCCCTCTGCAACAGGCAAAGCGGCGACTTCGGCTCGGCGCACTCGAAAACGACGACGTCGTAGTGGATGCGGAGACGGCGGGCGAGCGTGTAGCCGTCCGCTCCGTTGTTCCCTCCGCCGCACAAAATGAGCACTCTGTTCCTGTACGGCTTGAATTCTGCGCGCTCCTTTATCGCGCCCTCCAATGCCGCGGCGGCGTTCTCCATCATTATCTCTTCCGTAAGCTCATAGGCCTCGCGGCAAGACTCGTCAAGTTTTCTGGTGTCAAAAAAAAGGTTCTGCATGATTATTCAATTATAAATTATGATTTGAAGATACTAAAGGAAATTTTCAACCTTCACCGTCCTTTTTTGGAGATTTTGGAGATTTGGAAGTATGTCGGCGTGTAGCATCCGTTTTCAGGAAATGACTTCAACAAAGAGTCCGCTTCAATGTCGGGTGTCGGCAACAAGACTTTGTAGCGTATTTCAAGATTTTTGGTGTCTATTGGAAGCATATAGGAATTTGTTTTCGGAATGAAAAATCCCGATTCGTTTTCCGAAAAGAGAATGCCTCGACCGTCGTTCCACACAAAATTGCTGCCGATTTTTTCCCACTCCATTTTCATCTTTCCTATTTTTCCAGCAGGCGCGGTGTAGCCAACGGCACAGACGGGAATGATTCTTATATCATCAAAGTGCGAAAGAACTTTGCCGTCTGCCCGTATCTCCTCAACACAAAGTGCCAAAGAGCAATCCTCCGAGAACACTGTATCAACACCATCGGGGATTTCGTATTCCAAAGTCAGCGTCAAATTTTGCTCCTCGGCAAACAGAAAGGAACCTGCGAAAAGAAGGAAAAGCGAGGTTAAAAGAATGTGCTTCATTTTGGATACCATCTTTCTGCATCTCCTTGAAGGGTTCGATACCCTCCGTTTGCATCAAATTCGCCTGGCAGAAGATACCACGAATCAGTTTTTCTCATCGAAGTTTTCATAACAACTGTTCAAAACGACCTTTGCGAAATTCGCAAGTTTTTCATTTTTTTCAGTAAGT